>JALZKK010000049.1 GCA_030859285.1 Acidobacteriota bacterium
GGCATAGCGGCTTGAACGGGCGCAACGCCGCCGCGCAAATGAGCGGCGCGAACAACAGCGCGACAAGCGCCGCCGCGCCGAACGGCGCACAAGCAGGTGTGACAAGCGGCGGCCTGAGTTATCAACCGCAGCCGGGCGCGAATCGCAACGGCGTGCGCCTCTATTTGAAGCCGCGAATGCCGACCTTCAACTTCTCGCCGAATGAGTTGCAGACGCTCGTGCGTTTCTTCCTCGCCGTCTCGTCGCAGCAGTCGCCCTACATCAAAGAGGAACTCGATCCGCTCACCGATCAAGAACGCGATTTGGCGCGGCAACTCTTCACCTCGCAGGGCGCGCCGTGTTTGAAGTGCCACTTGACCGGCGATCCGACGCACGACGAGACCGCCTCGGCCCCGAATTTCTTGCAGGCCCCGGAACGATTAAAGTCCGGATGGACGTTCCGCTGGCTGCTCGATCCGCAGCGCGTGATACCCGGCACGGCGATGCCGTCTGATTTGTTCAAACGCGAAGGCGACCGCTGGGTCTTCAACGGCGAGTTGCCCGCGAGCTTTAACGACTACGACAAGGATCACGCGCAACTGCTCGTCCGTTACATGCTGCAACTGACGCCCGCTGAGCAGAGCCGGATCGCGGCGGGTTCTCCCCCGGCGACCAGCGGGACGACAACCACCGGCGAGCCGCAGAACGACACGCCGCCCGCGACCGGGGGTGGGTTACATCACGCGAAGCCGCGAGCTGCGCCGCGCAAAAAGAGATTCAAACAGCGAGCGGCAAAGGCGAGCGCGCGCAGAGCGAGCCGGAAACGAACGCGCGTCCCTGATGCGCCCGCGCCGCCCGTCGTCGCGCCGTCTGAAGATGTTTCGCATTTGCATCTTCATCAGTAGTGAGGGTTAATTGCTCACGCCGGCATCCATCAATCAATTCATTCAGGAGGCATTATGATTCATTTGAGGAAATACAGATCGCTCGTCGCAATGTTGATCGCCATCGCAATGATGAGCTTGATGTTGGCGTGTGGCAGTAGTGACGACGACGACGACGCGGAACTCGATGACGAAGAGACAGAAACCGTCGCGGCTACGGCCTACAAGCCGAGCGGCAACGAAGGCTCCATCACCGGCACGATTTCTTTCGAGGGGACGCCGCCGGAGCCGAAGCTGATCAGCATGGACGCCGACGCGGCCTGCGCGGCAGCTAACCCGAATCCGGTAACCGAAGAAGTCGTCGTCAAAGACGGCAAGCTCGCCAACGTCTTCGTCTATGTGAAAGAAGGGAAGCTGACCGAAGGCGGCAGGAGCGTCTCCAATCTTTCCTTCGACGTGCCATCCGCGCCGGTGACGCTCGATCAGAAAGGCTGTCAATATACTCCGCACGTTCTCGGCATCATGACGAAGCAGCAGCTCAGAGTGCTGAACAGCGATCAGACGGCGCATAATGTTCATCCGCTCCCCAAAAGCAATCAGGAGTGGAATCAATCGCAGTCGCCCGGCGCTCCGCCGCTCGAAAAAACTTTTACGCGCCCGGAGACGTTGATCCCCGTCAAGTGCAACCAACACCCGTGGATGAAATCCTACGTCGGCGTGCTGGCGCACCCGCTCTATGCGGTCAGCGCCGACGGCGGTCAATTCGAGATCAAAGGCGTGCCGCCGGGAACTTACACGGTCGTCGCTTGGCACGAGAAACTCGGCGAGAAGACGCAGCAAGTCGCCGTCGGCGCGAAAGAGAGCAAGACACAAGACTACAGCTTCGCGGGTAGCGGCACGGCCTCTTTGAACGGTGGCTCGCTAGTGGTGCTGCCCGACCTTGAGTTCCCAATGGCCGGCGGGAAACATTAGACAGTCGGCAGTCGGCAGTCGGCAGACGGCAGGAGCGAGGCGACGACGGATTACCTGCCGCCTGCTCCTGTCTCCTGCCGTCTGAGAATGGTCGGGCTACTGCCACACATCGTACCGAGCCATCAAAACATGAAAACTTTTGTCGTCGAAGAGATCAATCTGAGTTCTGCCGGCGAGGGCGTGGCCGCCGCGCCGCCTGCCTTTGCTGTGCGCGAAAAGCTCGCGGCCTACGTCGAACTGACCAAGCCGCGCATTACCTCTCTGGTCGTGCTAACCACCGCCGCCGGTTTTTTTCTCGGCAGCAAAGATTCATTCAGTTACGCCGGCTTTATCCACACGATCATCGGCACGGCTCTGCTCTCGTCGGGCATCGCGGCGCTCAATCAGTACATGGAGCGCGAGCTTGACGCGAAGATGCGCCGCACAGTTTCGCGCCCGCTGCCTTCAGGTCGCTTGGCCGCGCTCCCTGCGCTCGTCTTCGGCCTTGTCTTGACCGTCGTCGCCGAATTGTATCTCGGCCTGCTCGTCAATCCGCTGTCCGCCCTCTGCGGTCTCAGCGTGATCGTCGGCTATTTATTCCTGTACACACCGCTCAAAACGCGCACTTCGCTCTCGACGCTCGTCGGCGCATTTCCCGGCGCAGTCCCGCCGCTCTTGGGCTGGGCGGCGGCGACGAATCAAATCGGGCTGGAGGCGTGGGCGTTATTCGCCATTCTGTTCCTGTGGCAATTTCCGCACTTCTTCGCCATCGCATGGATGTACCGCGAAGACTACGAGCGCGCCGGTATTCTGATGCTGCCCGTCGTCGAGCCGGAAGGCCGACTGACCAAACAACAGATGGTCTTATGGACATTGATGCTGGTCCCCGTCAGTCTCGCGCCCGCCGTGCTGGGGATCGCCGGGGCCGTCTATTTCTACGGCGCGCTCATTCTCGGCGGCCTCTACTTGTGGAGCAGCATCGCCGCCTTCGTCACTCTCTCGCGCCGCAACGCGCGTAGAGTTTTACTCGCTTCAGTTTTATATCTACCCATCTTGTTCGGCTTGATGGTGATGAAACAGTGAAGCAGTTTTCAGTTTTCAGTTTTCAGCCGAACTATTCTTTACTGAAAACTAGAAACTGAAAACTGGAAAAGGAGCTTCTGATGGGGCGTGTTTTGGGGGTCTTGATTTGGCTTTTAACTGTCGCGTCCGTGTGGCTGTTTGTGAACGGGCGGTGGTGGTTCCCGGAGTCTATCGTGGAACACGGCCCGGCTTATGATCGGCAGTTTTTGATCACGATCATTGTGGTCGGCATCTCATTCGTCTTGGCGCAGATTGGTTTGGGTTATGCGGTCTTCCGCTATCGCGCCACCGGCGACGGTAGCCGCGCCGTCTATTCGCACGGCAACAATCGGCTGGAGATATTGTGGACGGGGATCACCTTCTTTATCTTTGTCGGTCTCGGCTTGTTGGGCCAGCGCGTCTGGGCGCAGCTTCATTTCTACGACGCGCCGCCGGGTTCCGTCCCCGTCCATGTCGTCGCGCAACAGTTCCAATGGAACTTTCATTATCCCGGCGCGGACAACACGTTCGGCAAAACCAGCCCCGAATTGATTGACGATTCTTCGCTCAACTTCGTCGGCCTCGACGAAAATGATCCGGCAGCGAAAGACGACGCGGTCGTCCCCATCTTAGTCGTCCCCGTCAACCGCTCGGTCGATCTCACGTTGCAATCAAAAGACGTGACGCATGATCTGTGGGTCCCGGAGTTACGCTACAAGCAAGACCTCGTGCCGGGCTTGTCTCTGAAAATGCACTTCAAGCCCGTGAAGACCGGACGCTTCGAGTTAGCCTGCGCGGAGTTGTGCGGGCAACTGCATTACAAGATGAAGAGCTACATGATCGTGCTGCCGCAGAACGATCACGACGAGTTGATGCGAATGCCGCCCGCGCAATTTCAGAAGCGCGTCACGGAGTTGAACAACACATACCCGCTCGGCATCGGGCCGGGACAATAGGGGAAATGATGAAGGCGGAATGATGAGTGATGAATTGAAAGCTGAGAATCAAGAAGCTGTCTGAAAAGCCCTGCAAGGGCTTAATTCAATAGCCGGCGGCAACCCCGCCGGATCGCGTGAACAAACGTCCCGACCCTGAAAGGGTCGAAGAGCCAACACGTAATGCGACCCTTTCAGGGTCGGAACAATTTCATCGCGATACGGGGGCGTTGCCCCCGCCTATTGAATCTTTCCCCTTCGGGGAATAAAAACATTTTCAGAGAGCCTCTGACGGCTGAAGAATATTCTGATCAGCATGAGGAGTTAAGACATGGAAGAGGCAACCGCTGCCACATCTGGGAACGTCGCCGTGACTGAAACGCACGCGCCCGTTGAGACTTCCCATCACGGCCCTGCCGCGCATCATCACGGGCCGCCGACGAGTTTTATTCGCAAGTATATTTTCAGCGTCGATCATAAAGTGATCGGGATTCAGTATTTGCTGCTCGCGATCTTTTCGGCGTTTGTCGGGATGCTGATGT
>JALZKK010000061.1 GCA_030859285.1 Acidobacteriota bacterium
CAAGTCTCGACCACTTTTTCCGTCAACTACTATTTCACCGGTTATTCAGGCAAGAAGCCAATTCAACTCGCGCGGAATAAACCGGCTTACCAACTCGCCGATTTCAAAAACGAAGGCGAGTTCGTCCAACCGTTGATCCGCAAAGTTTTCAAGGACACGGCCTTCTGGCAGCCCGCCCTCGTCACCGGCGCGGATGGCAAAGCCACCGTCAAATTTGATCTGCCCGACAACTTGACGACATGGCGCGCGACGGCGCGAGCCGTGACGGGCGATCTGCGCGTCGGCGCAACGACGAGTAAAGTCGTCGCCCGCAAAGATGTGATCCTGCGCCTCGCCACGCCGCGCTTTTTGACGGCGGGCGATACGGCGACGCTCTCGGCGGTCGTCCACAATTATCTAAAGGCCGACAAGACGACGCAGATCAGTCTCTCTGTGGGCGGCGCGCAACTCCTCGATGCGCCGGCGCAGACCGTCACGATTCCGGCGAGCGGCGAGCATCGCATCAACTGGCACGTCAGTGCGCCGCAGACCGGACAGATCACTTTGCTCGCCAAAGCTCTGACTGATACGGAATCCGATGCGGTAGAAATCCCGCTGCCCGTCGAACCGCGCGGGCTGAAACGAACCATCGGGCAAGCCGTCACGCTCTCCGGCGACGAAGAAGAAAAGAGCGTCACTTTGAATCTGCCCGGCAACGCCGATCCGCGCGCGCGCACGCTCCGCATTGAAGCCGCGCCGTCCATCGCCGGCACGCTCTTCGGCGCGCTCGATTATCTGACAAGCTATCCATACGGCTGCACCGAACAAACGATGTCGGGTTTCCTCCCGACTGTCATCGTCGCGAACGCTTTGCAAGATGTCGAACAGGTTTCGATCAGCGACACGAACAACATCGGCAAGAAAGTGCGGCGCGGTTTGGATCGACTCTACAAATTCCAACACGCCGACGGCGGGTGGGGCTTCTGGCAAGACGATGTGACCGATCCGTGGATGACGGCTTACGTCGTTGACGGCCTGACGCTCGCCAGCCGCGCCGGTTATCAAATCGATGATCGCAGAGTGGAGCAAGGCCGCAATCGGCTGTGGGGCTTGATCAATGCAGGCAAGACCGACGAGGGCAAAGGGATCGACATCGAGACGCGCGCTTATATGATCTATGCCCACGCATCGAGCGGCGCGACGGAGCCGCGTTTCGTCGAAGACCTCTACAACAATCGCGGGCGGCTGCAACCATACGGACGTGCGTTGCTCGCGCTGACGCTCAAAGGGCGCGGCGACACCAGACGCGCGCAGAACGTCGCGAGCGAGATCGAGCGCACGGCCAGCGGCGGCGATTTCGTCGCGCACTGGGAATCTCGCCGCACCGCGCTTGAGCTTTACAAAGAAGACAACTCGACTGAAGCGACCGCGCTCTCACTCAAAGCTCTCGTCCAAATTTCGCCGCAGAGCGAACTATTGCCGAAGGCTGCGCGCTGGCTCGTCGTCAATCGCCGCAATGGTCACTACTGGCTCTCGACACGGCAGACGGCTTTCGCAATCTACGGCCTGATCGATTACCTGAAAGTCTCGGACGAGTTGTCGCCCAATTATGCGGTTGAGATTTACGTCAATAACGAGCAGGTCTTGACCCAGCAAATGACCGCTACTGAAGCCTCCAGCGGCAAGACCTTCGTCATCCGTCGGACTAATGATCAAGTCGGCGGCAACACGCAAATCCGCATTGTCAAACGCGGCCCCGGCGTTCTTTATTTGTCGGCCACGCTTGATTACGCGACGAATGATGAACAAGTCCCCGCGCAAGCGGGCGGCGGCTTAAAACTCACGCGCGAATACTTGCGCCTGCGCGTCGAGACGGACGGCGACGGCAACCCGCAATGGAAGACCGAACCACTGAGCGGCGATGTCCGCTCCGGCGATACAATCGTGTCGCGCCTCACCATCGAAGGCGACCGCGCACAATACCTGATGCTCGAAGACCCGATCCCGGCGGGCGTCGAGCAGACGGAACAAGTCAGCGGCCTGAGCCTCGACTATTCGGATAGGCAATGGACGGACTGGTACAGCGCCCGCGAATTCCGCGACGCGCGCACTGTGTTCTTCCTGCAATACTTCGACGGCAAGGCGATTTTCCAGTACGCCATGCGCGTTCAACAGCCCGGACAATTTCGTGTCGCTCCCGCGCGCGTCGAGCCGATGTACCAACCGACGCAGCAAGCCAACGCCGCGAGCGCGACGCTGAACATTCAAGATCGTTAGTTTCAAGTTTCGAGTTAAAGGCAATTTGTCTTTTAACTCGAAACTCGAAACTTGAAACTTGAGAAAAGACTGATGAAAAACGTACTGACGAACATTTTCTCCGCCGCGTGCGAGCTGTTGCGCGGGTGGCCGGCATTGGGCGTGTTGAGCTTGCTGTACGCCGCTCTGCTCGGCGCGTTTTATCTGTTCATTACGACACGCGAGGCGAGCGTGTGGCAACTGCTCGTGACAGTCGTGATGGCCGTCGCCGTGCCGGTGTTGTTCTTCGTGCTGCTGGCAGGCAGCGCGCGGGCGGCGCTCGGCGAGACGCGGGCCATCGCGCTGCTCGGACAGGCGTTGTGGAAGAGTTGGCAATTCGTCCTCATCAGCTTGCCGCTGGTCGCGCTGGCAGCTTTGTTTATCTACGGGACAGACAAGTTGGAGAATCGCGTGAAGCCAAGCGAGGCGGAGATGGCGCGCCTGATCGCGGAGCGGCAAGAGCGTGCAGAGTCGAGGCCGGAAAGCGCGCCCGCGCCACAACCGCCGGTGCGTTGGGGCTACGTCGTAGTGATCGCGTTGCGACTGTTGCTGTTGGGCGTCGTGCTGCCGCTCTTGGCGATTAGTTTGTGGCTCGCGGTCGCGCGCGACGGACTGGGCAACGCGCTGACAAACATGCTCAACGGTTCGGGCAATTTACTCGCGCGCGCCTTCGCGCCACAGTCAGTCTTGACCTACGGCGTCGGCATGATTCTCTTCGCACTGGTCCCCTACTTCCTGCTCTTTGTGCCGGCTCGCGTCGAGAGCAATTGGCTGGAACTCACGCTCTTTAGCCTGCGCCTTTTGCTTGCCTTCGTCTTCACGCTTTTTGGCTGGGCCGTGACGATGCGTGCGCTGGCACGAACGAGCGAAGTAACGAGCGGCGCGCCGGAATCTTCAAGTCCGGTAACACAATAGAAATGTTAAGCAGGAACGTTCCGCTTTCAACACAAAAATTTACGCTTGCGCCGTTCGAGTTCAAACCGCTTGTCGCACCGCGAAATTGAAAGTAGGAAGTTTATGAAAACCATCAAGTTGTTCGCCTTGATTCTTGGGTTAATGACAAGCATCGCACCGGCTCAAACGAAATCAAAGCCGATTGTTTTCACGCACGCGACGGTGATTGACGCGACGGGCGCGGACGCGCAAAGCGATATGGTGGTCGTTGTTGCAGACGGAAAAATCGCGGACCTCGGAAAGTTTGGCAAGGTAAAAATTCCAAAGCAATCACAAGTGATTGATGCGACGGGAAAGTTTTTGATTCCCGGACTTTGGGATATGCACGTTCATTTGACGAAAGCGGGCGAAAACACTTTACCGCTTTTTATCGCCAACGGCGTCACGAGTGTCCGCGATATGGGCGGCGATTACGTCAAACTTTTACAATGGCGAAAAGAAGCCGCAGACGGAACACGCCTCTCGCCACGAATCAAGACTCCCGGCGCATTGCTTGAAAGCGCGAAAAATGTCGAGCGGATGAAACGTGAAGGAACTGTCGAGCCGGTTGATAAATTTCGCATCGGCATTGCCACGCCCGAAGAAGCGCGAAAAGCAGTTGATTTGCTGGCGAGTCTCGGCGTTGATTTTATTAAGTTTCGTACCATCGCTTCGCCGGAAACATACAAGGCAATCGCGGAAGAAGCGAAAGCGAAAGGTTTGCTGTTCGTCGGACATCAATCCGGCTCGCCCGAAACGATGATTGATGCCGGACAGAAAAGCATCGAACACTATATTTATCCGCCGATAATCACGAATCCGAAACACGCCGAGATTTATAAGAAAATGGCGGAAAGCGGCGTTTATATTGTGCCGACAACGGTCGTCGCGGACAAATCGCTTTTGGTTTCCTACGACGAAGCGAAAACGATTGTTGAAGACCGAGCGGGCAAAATTGATTTCCGGCGCAAATATCTTTCAGGATATTTGATTGAAGACTGGAAAGAGCAGCTCGAAGAAAAGAAAGAGCCTTCTCCGGTTGATTTTGCGAAACTCATAGAAGTTTTGATAAAGGATTTGCAGGAAATGCACAAAGCTGGCGTGCGAATAATGCCGGGAAGCGACGTTGCCACTTTGTTGATTTATCCCGGATACAGTTTGCACGATGAACTTGGGCTTTTGGTGAAATACGTCGGCTTAACGCCGATGCAAGCAATCGTCAGCGCGACACGCTACCCAGCAGAATTTTTCGGAATGCAGAAGACGCTCGGCACAATCGAAAAGGGCAAGATTGCAGACCTTGTCTTGCTCGATGCGAATCCGCTTGACGACATTAGCAACACAAAACAAATCGCCGCCGTTGTTCTCAACGGAAGATACTACTCAAAGGAAGCAAGGGAAAAGATGCTGGCAGATGTTGAAGCCTCAAAAGTTACCAAACTTTTACGCGATATCGAAGAACGTCTGGCAACGGCTTGGGTCAAAGGCGACCGCGCGTTTATTGAACAGATTCTTGCCGACGATTGGAGCGTTACCGATTTGACGGGGCGTGTTCTGAAAAAGGCGGAAGTGCTGGAAGAAGCGTTTGGCTCGAAAGACCGGCAAATCGTTTCAATGCGAATTGACGAAATCAGCGTCCGTCCATTTGGAGATTGGGCAATTGTTACCGGAAGAACTCAGGCGGCGGGTCAGTACCGCGGCGAAGTGGCAAAAGTTACGCTTCGTTTTACAGATGTGTTTGCTTATCGAAACGGAAAGTGGCAAGTAGTTGCTTCGCAAGCCACGTTGCTTAACCAATGAAGTCTTTTGTTGAAGATCAACACACGCCGAATAAGTCATTGGATGTGAGGCGGAAACAGCGACTTTTTTATCACCTTGCACGTTAAATTTCACGTTGTCGCCGGCGGTTTCGCGCCACATCAATAGCGCCGTTAGCACCCAATCGCAAACCGCAATAACACTGCTACCGGAGCTGGTTGTGAAGCAGTGTGTATCATTCAAGTAGTAGCGAAATGCTGAACAAGGACAATTATAAAATTCCCCGCGCACGACATCATAGTCTGCTCCAACTTTGCCTCAGCCTTGCCGTTTTGTGGTTTTGTCTCCCGCTTGAGCCGCTCCGCTCCGCACGATTACATACTTACTCCTCCGAACGAGACGCGCCGATCACCGAAGACGAGATCGATGCGGCGCTACAGCGCACTGCGACGGAAGCTCTCGGCGGGCGCGAAGGTACGATCATTGCGCTCGATCCGCAGACGGGGCGTGTGCGCGCCGTTGTCAATCCACAGACGGCGTTTGTGAGCGCTTTCCCGCCCGGTTCGACGATCAAGCCGTTCACGCTGCTGGCGGGCTTGCGCGCGAGCGTCATCGAGAGTGAGGCGCGCTTGCTGTGCCGGCATGAATATCGCCGGGATGATTTTTCGATTCGGTGCGCGCACATGTCGCCGTCCGCGCCGTTTGCTGCCGCCGCTGCGCTCGCGCATTCTTGTAATTATTATTTCGCGAAACTCGGCGAACGTCTGCCGCCGGAAAGATTCGACGCGACGCTCGCGGCTTACAAACTCAACGCCGATGCAGACGGCGCGGCGCAGACATTGGCCGCAAGATGGCGGCGCGGGCGTTGGCACGTCCGCACGACGCTCGGCGAGGGCGAAGATTTGCTGGTGACGCCGATGCAATTGCTGACGGCTTATGCCGCGCTCGTCAACGACGGGCGGGCGGGCGCGTTGTCTGCGATTGAACGAACGACGCTGCTCGAAGGGATGCGTGGCGCGGTTGAGGAAGGCACGGCGGCGAGCGCTGCGCTGGCGTCGTTGCCGCTGCACATATTCGGGAAGACCGGCACGGCGACAGAGGTCGGAGACTTTCGCACGCACGGCTGGTTCGTTGGCTTCGGGACGGACGGAGGGGACCAATCGGGAATTGAGGTTGCACCATCAGATGTGCGTCTCGCCGTGCTGGTCTTTCTCAAGCGCGGTGTCGGTTCGGAGAGTGCGAAGTTATCACGCCAAGTCTTCGCGGAGTTCGCGCACATCCAGAGTTTGCAGAAAGACAATGCCACGCCGCCGGTTGAGAAAGTCTCTCAAGCGGCGATGAGCGACAGCGTTGAAAGCATGTCGCTCGCCACGGCGCGCCGGCCCGTCTCGCTGCAAGAGGTCGCATCTGTCTCGAACGTGCGCGTTCGTCTCACACGCGCCGGAGTGACGAAGACACAATCGCTCGAAGATTATCTCTTCGGGGTATTGGCGGCGGAGGCCAGCACTGAGGATGAGGACGCGGCATTGAAAGCGCAGGCAGTTGTCAGCCGCACATTCGCGCTTAAGAATCTGCGGCGGCACGGGCGCGAAGGCTACGACTTTTGCGATCTCACACACTGCCAGCGTTTCCTCGTCGTGACTCTGCACAACGAGCGCCCGAACTTTCATCGACTCTTGCGCCGCGCCGTCCGCGAGACTGCGGGCGAGTTACTCATCGACGAGCGCGGCCATTTAGCCAGCGCTTACTTTTCCGCTGCCTGCGGCGGCGCGACGGCCAACGCCGAAACGCTGTGGGGCGTTCCGTCGCGGCAGGCTTACGAGCGCGGCGTGCGGGATGAGTTTTGCGCGTCGATGCCTTACAGCAGTTGGACGGATCAAATTCCCGCCGCCGACTTGCTCAGAGCTTTACGCGCCGATCCGCGCACGAGCGGTGTGGGCGCGCGGCTCGACCGCATCTCAGTTCTTAAACGCGATGCGAGCGGACGCGCCGAGATCATTCAACTCGACGGCGAGCGCCGCGTGCAACTGCGCGGCTGGGATTTCAAGATCATCGTCGGGCGCACGCTCGGTTGGAATATCCTGAGAAGCTCGCGCTTTGAAGTCGAACGGCGCGGCGAGAATTTCGTCTTTTATGGCGGCGGCTTCGGTCATGGCTTAGGCTTGTGTCAACACGGCGCGCACGTCATGGCACAACGCGGCGCAAATTACCGGCAGATCATCGCGCACTATTTTCCCGGCACAAATATCAACCGCGCGCCAACAACGGCGGGCCGACGAAGCGAGCAGCGAGCGGGTTCTTTCGCGCACGCCATCGCCCCGCCGCCTGCGCGACTGACGCTCGCCAGCGAAAACTTTCGCGCGAGCTTTCCGGCGCGCAGCGACGCGCGAGAAAAGCGCGAGATCGAGGCGGCGCTTCGCACGCTCGAAGCCGCACGTGCTGACATGCGCCGGCGATTGGCAGCAGCCTCGCTCGCCTTACCATCGCTCGCAGACGTGGAACTCTTCGTGCATCCGACGACCGGCGATTTCACGGCGGCGACCGAGCAGCCCGCGTGGGTCGCAGCGGCAGTGCGAGGCCACCGCATCGAGACGCAACCGCTGACGACTCTACGCCAGCGCAGCTTTCTTGAAACCACGCTCAGACACGAGTACGCGCACATCATCATCGAAACGATCAGTCGCGGTCGCTCCCCGCGCTGGCTCGCCGAAGGTCTAGCTGTCCACATCGCCGGCGAAAGCGCAATGCTCGCACGCTTCGCACCTTCGCACAATTTATCGCTTGAAGAAATTGAACGCGGTCTCGCCCGCCCTGCATCCGCCGCCGAGATGCGCGCTCTCTACGCCGCTGCCTATGCGGAAGTCAGCCGCCTCATTCAAAGGGAAGGCGAAGCGCATGTCTGGCAACGCCGGCTCAAGAATTGATCCACGAACACACGAAGAGACAACAAAGCCGGGTCGCTCTCAGATCACGACACGATTGTGTTGAACTTCGTTCTTGAATAAAGGACATGGGCCACAGAGGACACCGCAGCGCACAAAGGAAATGCAGAAATGAGGAGTGCAGAACAATGCATGCAAGACAAACTACTCTTCATTCATCATTCTGCACTCATCGTTCACCATCTCTTTCCTCTAAGTTCTCTGTGTCCTCTGTGGCTAAACTTCTTGGCGCGGCGTCACATTAGGGGTCGCCTTCAAAGTCGGGCGCGGAGAGTTCGCCGTCACGATCCGGTAGATCAGCAAGAGCGCCAATACTGCGCCGAAGGCGAGCGGCAAGCGCGTGTCGGATTTGACGAGCATGTAGTAATGCACGACGCCGCCGATGGCGACGAGATAAACGCTCTTATGCAAACGCGCCCAACGCTTCCCGCCCAGACGCTTGACCATCGCGTTCGTCGAAGTGATCGCCAACGGGACCAACAGCAGGAAACTCGCCATCCCGACCGCGATGAATGGGCGGCTGATCACGTCTTCAATGATCTTCGTGACAGCGAAAAACTGGTCGAACCAGACGTAAGTCAGCAAATGCAAGCACCCATAAAAGAAAGCGAAGAGGCCGAGCATCCGGCGAAACTTGATCAGCCAATTCGCGCCGGTGATTTTACGGAGCGGCGTCACGGCGAGCGAGATGAGCAGGAACAACAAAGTCAGAATGCCGGTCGCGCGCGTCGCAAACTCTGTCGGGTTCGCGCCGAGATTTTTGTGATAAGCGTCCCAACCGAGCAACGCAAGCGGCACAAGGGCGTTGACGAAGATGAGTAGCTTGATGAACTTGGTGTCGGGCATATCGAAAAGGGATGAGGGATGAGGGATGAATAAAACAGGATGAATGCTCTTCTTACTCATCCCTCATCCCTCATCCCTTCAAAAGTATTTCCGCAAGTCCATCCCCGCGTAGAGGTGTGCGACTTGGTCGGCGTAGCCGTTGAACATTAGCGTGTCGCGCATCCCGAATTCGCCGATGCGGCGCTCTCTGGCTTGGCTCCAGCGTGGATGATTCACGTTGGGGTTGACGTTCGAGTAAAAGCCGTACTCGCTCGGCGCGGCGAGGTTCCAAGTTGATGGTGGTTGGACCTCGGCGAGACGAATCTTGATGATCGACTTGATGCCCTTGAAGCCGTACTTCCACGGCACGACGAGTCGGAGCGGCGCGCCGTTTTGCGGCGGCAGGGTTTCGCCGTATAACCCGTGCGCGAGGATCGTCAGCGGGTGCATCGCTTCGTCGAGGCGCAAGCCTTCGACGTAAGGCCAATCCAACACGTTGTCCAACGGCATTCGTTCCGCGTCGGCCAGCGTCTCAAACGCGACGTACTGCGCCTGTCCTAACGGCTCGACTTCCTTCAGCACTTTCGCCAACGAAAAGCCGACCCACGGGATGACCATCGACCAGCCTTCGACGCAGCGCATTCGATAGACGCGCTCTTCCGCCGGAGCGATCTTGAGCAACTCATCGAGATCATAAATTTTCGGCTTCTGCACTAAGCCTTCTACGCTCACCGTCCATGGTCGCGTCACGAAGCCTTGCTCCTTCGACGCGACGGCGGTCTTATTCGTCGAGAACTCATAGAAATTGTTGTAGTGCGTAATGTCTTCGTAAGATGTCAGCTTTTCATTAAGGGGCGGAATCACTTCGCTCGCCGGAGTTTGCACGGTAGCGATCTTTTCTCCGCGCGCGGACTCGGTTTCGGGGATGGCGAACTGCCGGTAGAGCAAGCCCGTCGCCGGCGCTGTCCCGACCAATGCCGCCGCGCGCAGGAAATTGCGCCGGTTGAGATAATGTTTCCGCTCCGTGATCTCGCCGCTCTTGATGTCGTCCGCTTTTTTGATCAGCATCCTTCGAGTCCTCTTGCATCTAAGAAGCGCCAGCGTAAAGTATCGTTGCATTCGCGCGCAACCGTCATGGTAGTGGATGTAAGCCCCGGATGAAATAATTCTACGCTCAATGGGATATATACGGCGAGGACTTTTTTATTCCATGTGAGATGGGAGTGAAAGCGATGAGCAAATGGATACCGTGGACTTTGGCCTGTGCCGCCTTGTTAGCTTTCGCGGTGGCGCTGGCCGCGCAAAGGGCTAGCCAAGCGCGGCGGCAGCAGACAACGGACGCGGCGGCAATGAACAAGATGGAGAATGCGATGGC
>JALZKK010000066.1 GCA_030859285.1 Acidobacteriota bacterium
TTCTTCGATGGCGATCTTTTGCTGTTCGAGTTGCGCCCGCGCGGTGCGGAGGGAGACCTGTGCCTGCTCGAATTGATCGCGGGCCGAATCATACTCAAAACGCGATGCGACGCCGGACTCGATCAAATCGGTCGTGCGCTTCAACTCGCGCTGGGCCGTGTTGAGATTCACTTGCTCACGGTCAACATTCGTCTGCGCGGTGACGACCGCCTGCCGCGCCTGCGCGAGAGCGGCCTCCGCCGTCAGGATGCCCTGCTGCTGCTGCGCGACATTGGTTTCGGCGGAGGCAACCTGCGAGCGCGCGTTCTGCACGTCGCTAAAGGCGGCTTGCACGGCGGCGGCCTGCGCCTCCTGCCCCGATTGCAGTTGCGTCGGATCGAGGCGCACGAGCGGTTGGCCTTGCGTTACCTGATCGCCGGCCTTGACGTAAATCTCTTCGATCCGCCCGGCCACTTCGCTCGTCAGGTTGATGAATTTAACGGGACGCACTTCGCCCGAAGCCGTCACGGTCGAGCGCAATTCGGGGCGCGTCTCGATCTTCACGACCTGCACTTCCGGCTCGTCCTTCCGGCTGGCCGCGACGCTGATGATAATCACGAGGGCCAGCACGGCCACCGCCGAGACCGTGATGATAATTTTCTTCTTCCGGCTCAGAGCCATAATTCTTCGTTTCCTTCAATTGGGGAAGTCTAAAATGCTATTAGATGCAGTGAATCGCCGGCGCGGCATCAATCCAAGCCCTTCAATAATTTAAGCCTGCGCCGACAAACCTTCTACGTCAAATTATTGGAAACAGTTTCAAAAAGCAGTGACGAGTGACAAGTGACGAGTGACGAGAATGAAAACTTGTCTTCTTGCTCGTCACTCGTCCCTTGTCACTCGTCACTGCTTTTGAACTCTCTGTTTTCGCGTTACAATACGGGGTGTCTGCTGGCAGGAGCGGTTGCGCGACCCGCGCGTGTTCTTGCCGCGTCCCATCTTCTGAAGGACAATTTTATTCCAGCGCATTGTGGGTGAAAGGATCGAAGCAGCGACATGATTATCTGTGAGCGTTGCCGCACGCAGAACGTGGACGAGGCGCAGTACTGCGACGAGTGCGGCGCATCTCTCTTGGCACAGGGCCGCCACTCCGGCCACGAGCAGAGTGAAGCGCCGGCGACGGCGGACTCGCAGCCCGGTGCGCGGAAAAATCGCGCATCGGGAGCGAACAGCGGGGCGCACAGCAGCGACGGAGCAGTTGGGGCCGCCCTCTCTTCGTCGGCGGAAAAAGTGGCGGGCGGGCGCATCTCGTCCGCCTCGTTAAAAGCGTCGGGCGCAGATGACGCGGCGTCTCCCGCGCACGCGCGCCTGATCATTCATCGCGGGCGCTCCGCCGGGAAAGAATTTCCACTCAACGATGATGAGGCGTACATCGGTCGTTGGGACGCCGACGGTGGTATCTTCCCGGATGTGGACTTGGACGCCGACGACCCGGAAGCGAAAGTTTCGCGCCGCCACGCCCGCATCACCCGGCTCGGCGAACAGTATTTCGTCGAAGATTTAGGTTCGACCAACGGCACCTTCATCAATCGCGGCAGACGCCTGCTTCCCGGCGACCGCCAATTGCTCAACGACGGCGACGAGCTGATTATCGGCAAGACCTTTTTGAAATTCCAAGTGATCAAATAGGCAGGATTGAGGAGTTAGGATTCAGGATTCAGCAAAGACAAATAGCTGCCTCCTGCCTCCTGCCTCCCGCCTCCTGTACAGAGATGCCCTCCTGTCCTCAATGCGCCGCGAGCGTCGCCCCAACGGATCGCTTTTGTGGCTACTGCGGTTCGACCGTGCAACAGGGCGTGCCTGCTGCATCCGGCGACGTGGTGGAGCCAGCGAGTGCGTCCGGTTCTGTCGCGGCGAGCGCAGCAGACGCACCGCCTTCTGTCACAACCGGCGAAGTGAGCGAAGGCGCACCCGTCGAACTGTCGCAATCGCTTGATGCTGAACCCGCACTCGATCAAGCAGAAGCTCTTCATTCATCAATTGAATCGCCGTCCCTGCTGGAGATCGCGGCGGGCGAAGACGCGCCGGCGGAAAGCTCCAGCGCCGGAGGCGGCAGCGCCGTGCAGGCCGCGAGAGAGGAAGCCAGTCCGATTGCTGCCGAGACCAACGCCGAAGCTCCGACGCCGTTCATCACCGGAGAACAGTCGCCGGCTGGCAGCCCCGTCGATAGCGCTGCTTTCGCGGCATCATCGACGGGGCGGGGCGGGGATGAAAGTGGGCGCGTGGCCGAAGACGAACGGGCGCGGCGTTACGAGTCAACCAGCAAGCTGCGCTCCGGCGTCAAGCAGCTTGAGCCGGAGACGATTCTGCACTCGCGTTACGAGATCGTCCGGCGCGTCGGCGGCGGCGGGATGGGTGCAGTTTACTTAGCAAAGGATCACAACTTGGGCGACGCACCGCGCGCCGTCAAAGAGATGATTCAATCGCAGATCGACGAGTCGCAGCACGAGAAAGCGGTCAATGATTTCAAGCGCGAGTCGATGCTTTTGTCTTCGCTCGAACACCCCTCGATCCCGACCATCTACGATTACTTCTACGACGAAGGCGCGAACCGCTTTTATCTCGTGATGAAGTACATCTCCGGTGGCGACTTTCTCGCGCGCCTGCGGAACGCGCCGCAAGGCCGGATCGACGAGAAGACCGTCACCGATTGGGCCGCGCAGATCGCCGATGTGCTTGAGTACTTACATCGCCGCAACCCGCCGATCA
This sequence comes from Acidobacteriota bacterium, assembly GCA_030859285.1. Lineage (GTDB taxonomy): Bacteria > Acidobacteriota > Blastocatellia > Pyrinomonadales > Pyrinomonadaceae > JACCRA01. The sequence continues at coordinate 2,749 of JALZKK010000066.1, forward strand.
TCTACCGCGATCTCAAACCCGCCAATTTGATGATCGACGGCAACAGCGGGCGCGTGATGCTCATTGATTTCGGCATCGCGCGTTGGGTCTCGACACAGGAGAAGGGCGTCACCGCCGTCGGCACGATGGGCTATGCGCCGCCGGAACTGTTCAGCGGCAAGGTCGAGCCGCGCTCCGACATTTACAGTCTCGGCGCGACGATGTTTCATTTGCTGACCGGAGCCGATCCGCAAGACAACCCGCTTTTGATCTTCGACTTTCACAAGCATCCGCGCCCGCGACAGATCGCGCCGCACCTCTCGAACGAAAAGGAAGCGATCCTAATGCGCGCGGTTGAGTACAAGCCGGAGAGCCGCTTTCGCTCGGCAGGGGAACTGCGCGACACTTTGATCAGCCATCTCGAAAAACTGCGCGCTGGCCTCGTCACTTACGGCCAAATCGTTCCCGGCGGCCACGCCGTGCCGAAGACCGTGCAGACGGAAATGGTTTATTGCGGTTTCTGCGGCGGGCGCATTGCGGCGGACGACGTGTTCTGCGCGCACTGCGGCCAACGCCAACCGCTCGCCGTCGCCAGCGCCGCGCTCAGGTCGGCGCGCGCCACCGCGAAACTCGTTGTGATGGGGACCACTGAATTGGATTCTTCATTCGCACTGCACAAGGAGAACAGTCTCGTGGGCCGCAGCGATCCGCAGTCGAACATTTTCCCGGAAGTCGATCTCTCGCGGTTCGATCCGCAAACTAAAATCTCGCGTCGTCACGCGCGCATCTACCGGCGCGGCGATGTCTATCTAGTCGAAGACCTCGGCTCCAGCAACGGCACGGTGATCAACGACTCGCTCCGGCTCGCACCACATCAACCGCGCGCCCTCGAAAGCGGCGACAAACTCCGCCTCGGCGAGACGACGTTGCATTTTTTAATAAGCTAGGAGGCAGCCGGCAGTCGGCAGGAGGCAGCATGAACATGCTTTCCTCCTGCCTCCTGCTCCTGCCTCCTGCCTACTGATTTATGTCTGTACGAATCGAACAAACCACAGCGCGGCGGGCCAGCGCGGTTGAAGCGGCGCAGAGGGAAGCGAGCGCGGGCATCGTCGTGTGGCAGAGCGCACCTTTCTCTTTGCGCTGCGGCGCGTTGCTCATTGATTACACGCTGATCGTCAGTGTCGTGGCGTTCACGACGATTATCTCGCGGATGATGGGCGGCGGTAGCTCGCGGGACGACTCTGTGTTGATGTCCGGGTATTTAATCGCGGTGGGCTTGGCCGCGCTGGATTTCATCGTGCTGCCGCTCTTGACGGGGCTGACGCTTGGCAAGTGGGCGACGGGACTACGGCTCGTGCGGAGCGGCGATGGCCGCACGCCGACGCTCGTTAACGTGTTGTTGCGCCACACCGTCGGCTATCTTCTCACTCTCCTCACGCTGGGGATCGGTTTTCTGCTCTCCGTCTTCAACGCGAAAGGCCGCGCGCTACATGATCTCGTCGGCGGCACAGTCGTCGTTCGCCGCCGCGGACACGCCGGGGGGCGCTTGCGCTAACCGGAAGTAGGGGAGCAACGATATAGCTATGTCGCAAAAGTTTTGTTCAAGTTGCGGGGCCGTCACCGTCGAAGCGTCGCGCTATTGTCGTCACTGCGGCGCGCTGTTGCGGCACGCCACGCAGGGGAATCTCGGCGGCGCGACCGTCTCGCCGCTGGCCGCGACTGTTCCACTCGTCGAGCGTGAACAAGCGGCGGGCGAGGCGGACAGAGACGAGCGCGGCGCGCGAAAATTTCACGATACGCACGAGTCTAAACAGGACGGCGACCGCCACACGTTCGATCTCGAAGCGCAGTTAGCACAGGGCCAACCGTTTCTGGCCGACGAGTACGGCCACGTCGTCACCACGCCGGAGCATGATCCAGACCTCGATGAATTTTTAGCCACGCCCGATTTCGTCGCGCCGGATACCGAAAGTGAAGAGACGCTCGTTAGGCTGCCGGCGCGTCGTTCGACGGATGCCGCGCATAGCTTTCCGCCGCCGCACGCCGCCGGTGTCTCTTCCGTTCCCACCGCTTCGGTTGGTTCGGTTAAACCCGCGCCCGCCAACTCGCAAGCCATCGAGCGGCGTGCGTTGCGCGTGTGGCTGGGCGCGGGTTTATCGATCCTGATCGCGCTTGGAGTAGGCAGCAGTCTGTTGGCGGCTTGGTATCTGACGCGCTCACGCAATTCAGCAACAACTGTCAGCGGCGAAACTATTCCGGTCAGCGCACCCGCGCCTGCTCCTCAACCGGACGCGCAGGCCAAACTGAATGAAGCCGATCAGTTAATCGCGGCGGGCGACACATCGGCGGCCATCGGGCGTTTGCGCGAGGCGGTGGCTTTGGATGCGACGAACGCCGAAGCGCATCGGCGTCTGGCGCGTTTATTGTTGGCGCACGGAGCGCACGGCGAGGCCATTACGGAATTTCAAGCGGTCGTCAAACTCGAACCGAACGACGCGGAGAGTTGGCGGCAATTAGCGGCGGCGCAGTTCGCCGAAGGTTTATACCGCGAAGCGGCGGACAGCTATGAACGTCTGCTCGCTATCACGGGCGAGCCGACTGCCGACGAGAATACGCAACTCGCTTACGCCGACGCCTTGCGCCTCGCCGGACGACCGGCGCAAGCTCGCGTCGTCTATCAACGTCTTGCTTCTTCTGCCGCCGCCGAGATCGCGCGCGCGAGCCGCCAACGCCTCGCGCAACTCGATCTCGCCGAGACAACGACCGACAAACGAGCCGACAAAACTAAACGGGAAGAGCAGGCCGCGAATGAAACACCTGCGCCGCAAACGCCCGCGCCAATAACGCCTGCGCCAGTCGCCACACGTCAGCCGCCGCCCGCGCCTGCCGAAACGTCTAAGCAAGTGCCGAAACCGCCCGACGCCGCCGGGCATTACCAACGCGGTCTGACGCTGTGGCCGCAAAACCGCGCGGCGTCGCTCGCCGAATTCCGCGCGGCGGCGGCAGCCGGCAGCCCCGATGCTTACTACTATCTCGGCCTCGGCATGGCCGAAGGCCGCGAGCCGAAAAAATTGAGCCGCGCCGAACTCGTCGCCGCCCTCAACTACTTCCAACGCGCGCGCGGCAGCCGCTTCTCCGACAAAGCGCGCCGCTACGAAGATCAACTCGGCAAAGAGTACGACAAACGGAGGAAATAGTACTGAGTACTGAGTGCTGAGTACTGAGTGAAGAACGATTGTCTTTTACTCAGTACTCAGTACTCAGTACTCAGTACTCCCAAGTAATGCCAGAACTCATCGTCACTTATCCCGACCGCGCGGTTGACACGTTCCCGCTGGGCCGCTTGCGGATCACGATTGGGCGCTCGGCGCGCAACGATGTGTGTATTCCCGATCCGTTCGCTTCGCGCGTTCATGCCGAAGTGCGGCGCGAAGGGGACCAATACTTTTTGCAGGATTTGGGATCGGCCAACGGCACGCTTTACAACGGCTCGCGCGTCGAGGGCGCGCTCCCGCTCGCGCCGGGCGATCTGATTCAGATCGGTGAGACCGCCATCGAGTTTCGCGATCAAGCGGCGAGCGCGATGGCGACGATGATTAACGATCTGCCGAGTGCGCGGCTGCCCGAAGCGACCATCGCTTTGAGTTCCGGGCCGCACACCACTTCGGGCTTGCTCGAAGCCATCGAAGGCGCGCGCACGCAAAGCTCCGGCCCGATCCGCGCCGGGCAGTCTCCGCCCTCCGCCGCGCAGAGTTCCGGCGCGACGGCCACGCAGCCGAAGATCACCGCGCCGCAACCGACCACGATCTCCGCGCAGCACGGCGATCTGCTCGCGCTGATCAGCAAGGTCAGCGTCACGCTCTTGGCTCCCGCGACGCTCGACGAAATCCTGCGCCAGATCGTCGCGCTCGTTTTTGAGGCCGTCCCGTCGGAGCGTTGCCTGATCATGCTGCGCGACGAGGCGAGCCAAGATTTGAAGGTGCGCGTCGCCCAAGTGCGCGACAGCAAATCCGACGTGGGCGAGATTCGCGTCAGCCGCTCGATCATCGAAGAGGTGGTCGGGCGCGGCCAAGCCGTCCTGACTTCCGACGCGCAACACGACCCGCGCTTCATGTCCAGCACAATGACGATTCAAGGTATTCGCTCAGTGTTGGCCGTGCCGCTCGGCGTTGAAGAAAGCAAAATCTTCGGCATCATCTATGCCGACTCGCCGCTCGCCGAAGCCCGCTTCTCGGAAGATCACTTGACGGTGCTGCGGACACTCGCCTCCGTCGCCTCGATTCGCGTCGAGAACGCCCGCCTCGTCGAAGAGCAGTGGGACCGCGAACGTTTAGAGCGTGAATTGCATCTGGCGCGCGAGATTCAGCAACGCTTTCAACCGACCACGTCGCCGCAAGTTCCGGGCTACGAGCTGCAAGGCATCAGCTTCCCCTGTTACGAAATCGGCGGCGACTACTACGACTTCATCGAGCGTCCCGATGGTCGCGTCGTGATCGCGCTCGGCGATGTGTCCGGCAAGGGGACCAGCGCCGCGCTGATGATGTCGTCTCTCCACGCCGCGATTCACGCGCAGGCCGCCACCCAAAAATCCATCGGCGAGACGATCTCCGCCGTCAATCGCTATCTCGCCGAGACGATCCCGGCCAACCGCTTCGTCACCCTCTTCTTCGCCGAACTCGATCCGCAAACCGGCACGCTTAACTTCTTAAACGCCGGCCACAACCCGCCCCTCATCGCTCATGCCGGCGGCACAATGGAACAACTCGGCGCAGGCGGCATCCCCCTCGGCATCATGCCCGACTTCCCCTACCGCGAAGGCCGCACCCAACTCCACCCCGGCGACGCCCTCGTCGTCTATTCCGACGGCGTCACCGAAACCCAAAACGTCACTGGCGAAGAGTTCGGCCCCATGCGCCTCTACGACACCGTCTCCCGCAACTTGGAAGCGTCCGCCGCCGGCATCCGCGACAAGATCGAATCCGCGCTCACCAAATTCGCGCAAGGCACAGACTCGGTGGACGACATCACGCTCGTCATCGTCAAGCGGCAGGGAATTGGATAATAGATGTTGGGACGAGCGTGCGAGCTACTGAATTGCGATTGGAACAAATTTGAACAGAGAGCATCTTAAGCTATATGCGCCGGTTCACCTGCTTACTTGCTGTTGCTCTTTTTGCGTTAGGCATCGGAATTATCACTAATCTGATTCTTTCAGCTAGTTCCGCGCCGACAGATCAGAATTTAGACGCCTTATGTGGCTTTGCTAAGATCGAAAATCCGCTTTGTGATCTCTCACCCGGTTTGCGAGAAATACAATCTGTTTCGCTTAACGAATTGATACGTAGTCCGCAACTTTACAATAAACAAATTGTCCGTTTAAGCGGCACCTTTTTCATCGAGAACGATAGTTTAGCCGGTACATACATCTACGATAGAGAACATCTTATAGCGGTTTGCAAATGGATGCGACTTCCACTTTACGGCTCTGACTCAGCACTGCTCGGAAAAATCTGAAAACGGCTCGGAATCATTCGGTCGCACGCAATCGCAAACCGCTATAGTAAGTCTGAACAAGTTGGTGCTGAATATTGGGACTGTCATCCCGCCGTGAGTTTATTCGCATACCTTGAAGCGCAAGCTCAGTTTTCAAACAAAGCAGATGTTACTGTCGTTGGAGAATTTATTGATCACGAAGGTTATAGGTATGAAGACTATGGCGGTCATAGGTTTACCATAATCATCGAACGTGTTGAGCATATCACCGCCGTCTCGCCACCTGTTCCCTTGGACATCGACGTTCAAGCTGATGCTCTGAAAACTGGATGGCCTAGGATAAATAGCGCCTGTTGTACCTGTACAACGGCAAATCACTAAGCGCAAAACGGATCAGTTCTTCAGATACCCTTTTGACCGTAAACTTTCAGTGATCCTCTCCGCCGATTTCTCGCCCACGCCGTCAACCAAAGCCAGCCCGCCGCCGGCGACGAATTGGGCGAGGTCGGCGAGCGTGGTGATCTTGAATTGCCGATAGAGCGTGCCGGCGGTCTTCAAACCGATGCCGCTCACGTCCAAAAGATCAAGCACCGATGCGGGCGTCTCGGCGGTCAGTTTTTCGTAGGCGGCGAACGTGCCGCGCTCGATCATTTCTACGATCTTGCCGCTGATCGCCTTGCCGACGCCGGGCAATTCTTGCAAACCTTTGACGCCTTCTTCGTGCGCGATCACAGTGAGCGGCGTCGGCCACTTCTCGCACACTTCCGCCGCATTGCGGTACGAGCGCACGCGGTAGCGATCCTCGCCGCGTATCTCCAACAGCATCGCCATCCGCTCAAGTTGGCGGGCGATTTCTTCGTTGTCCATGACTCAAGTCCAATGTCCAATGTCACAAGCCCTGTCTTCGACTTTGGACTTTGGACATTGGACTAAATTCAGAGGCATCTGAAACGGCGTTATGATACTCTAAACCTACTCCGACTAAATTTTAACTTTTGAGGATACAGATGATGAGCCAAAAATTGATGAGCTTATTGCTGGCTGCGCTCTTTCTCGTCGCGCCGCTGTCGGGTTTGACGGCGCGGGCGGACGAGGGGATGTGGCCGTTCAATCAAGTACCGCGCGAGGAGATCAAGCGGAAGTACGGTTTCGAGATTACGGACGAGTGGTTGAAGAAAGCGCAGATGGCTTCGGTGCGCTTTCCGAATGGATCGGGATCATTTGTCTCGCCGGACGGGTTGGTGTTGACCAACTATCACATCATCGAGGACGA
>JALZKK010000069.1 GCA_030859285.1 Acidobacteriota bacterium
GTTGATTACATGCAACTTTTATTTGCACAGTCTTCAATTATCTACAAGGTCTCTTTATTCTCAGCATAAAGGATGAGCCACAGAGGACACAGAGAACTCAGAGGAAGGAATAACCGAAAGTGCCGCGCCTGCTCCCTCTGTGTCCTCTGTGTCTAGTCTTCCGAGAATGAATCAACCCTGATTTTTCTCCACGCTATATTGCGCTTTCAGTTTTCGTCAGCCACAATTTGATTTCCGTGCAACACTCAAAGCCTTCAATTAGCATCAACATCAACAACGCGCGAAGTTTGCAGAGCAATGTCCCCGCCCCGCTCTACGTGGAAGTCGCCGTGCCTTTGCGCGTGGCGCAGACATTCACGTATCGCTTGCCGTTGGCTCTACGCGAAGAAACGCAAGTCGGTTCGCGTTTGCTCATTCCCTTCGGGCGTAAATTGCTGACGGGCTATGTCGTCGCGCTGCACAGCGAACTCGATCCGGCGTTGGCATTGGATGATGCGGAGATCAAGGACGCGGAAGAATTGCTCGACGCCGAACCGCTGCTAACGCCGGGCGTGTTGGAACTGACGCGTTGGCTTGCCGACTATTACGCCGCGCCGTGGGGAGAAATTCTCAAAGCCGCGTTGCCCGCCGGCCTCAACTCGACCATCGAACAGGTGTTGACGATCACGCCGGAAGGCCGCGATGAATTGGCGAGATTGACCGGCAGAAGCGCGACGACTTTCAAAGCGCGCCTTTTGCAACAAGTCGCGGCTGAATTTGAATTGACATTGCGCCAAGCCGAGAGAGAGATCGGACAAGCGCGGGCTATGACCGCCGCGCGCCAGCTTGAGCAAGCCGGCTGGATCAAGATCGCGCAACGACCGCGCACTTCCACCGCCCGCGCGAAACGGCGCAAGGCCGTCCGCTTGTTGCCGCCGGAAAATCATCGACACGAAAAGGCGCGCACGCTGACCGACGCGCAACAGCGTGTTGTGAACGCTCTGATCGCGCAAGGCGGCGAGCTATTCTTCGCCGAATTGCTCGCCGAAGCGCATACGAGCGCGTCGGCGGTGCAGACGCTAGAGCGGCACGGCCTCGTCGAGACTTACGTGCGCGACATGCGGCGCGATCCGTTGGCACACGCAACGCTGCCAACTGATGAGCGTTTCGAACTGACGACGGAGCAAGCGTCGGCTCTCAGCGAGATCGAAGCCGCGCTTGAGCAGAACGCTTACGCCGCGTTTTTGCTGCATGGCGTGACGGGGAGCGGGAAGACTGAAATCTACATTCGCGCCATGCGCGCCGCGCTCCGGCAAGGCCGCTCCGCGATGATGCTGGTCCCCGAAATCGCTCTGACGCCCGTGTTCTCGCGCCGCCTCCGCGCGCACTTCGGCGACGAAGTCGCGATCTTTCATTCGTCTCTGACGATTGGCGAGCGTTTCGACGAATGGACGCGCATCAAGCGCGGCGAAGCTCGCGTCGTCATCGGCACGCGCTCCGCCGTCTTCGCGCCGGTCAGCGATCTCGGCATTATCGTCGTGGACGAAGAACATGAAGCGTCTTATCGCCAACAAGAATCGCCTTATTACCACGGGCGCGATACGGCGGTGATGCGAGCTTTGAAAGAACGCGCCGTCGTCGTCTTAGGATCGGCCACGCCATCTTTAGAATCTTTTTACAACGCGCGTGCCGGAAAATATCGTTACCAGCAATTGCCCAACCGCATCGCCAACCGCGAGATGGCGCGCGCCGAGATTGTGGACATGCGTGCGGTCTTTGAAATCGAGGGCAAGCAGCAGGTCTTATCGCCGCAGCTACTCAACGCGATTGAAGAGACGCACGCGCGCGGCGAACAGTCGATCATCCTGCTCAACCGTCGCGGTTATTCCTCGTTCGTCCTCTGCCGCTCATGCGGCGAGCGGATTCAATGCCCGCAATGCGACGTGACACTCACTTATCATCAACGCGCGAAGAGCCTCGTCTGTCACTACTGCGACTTTCAACGCCGCCCGCCGAATGAATGCCCGGCCTGCTCCGGCAAATTTCTCTACTTCATCGGCGAAGGCACAGAACAACTCGAAGAAATCATCGGGCAGCGTTTCCCCACGCTCCGCATCGCGCGCCTTGACCGTGACACGACCGCGCGCCGCCGCACTTACGAAGACGCGATCTTGAGTTTCGCCGCCGGCGAATTGGATATGCTCGTCGGCACACAGATGATCGCGAAAGGCCACGACTTCCCGAACGTCACGCTCGTCGGCGTCATCTCTGTCGATGCGGGACTGGCGATGCCGGATTTTCGCGCCGCCGAACGAACCTTTCAACTATTGACGCAAGTCGCCGGTCGCGCCGGTCGCGGCAAACTCGCGGGCCGCGTGTTGATTCAAACTTATCACCCGGAGCATTACGCCCTGCGCCACGCCTGCGCGCAAGATTATGCCGGGTTCTACGATGAAGAAATTCGCCATCGCCAAAGCATGAGTTACCCGCCCTTCGTTGCGCTGGCTTCCCTGCTTATTCATCATCACGATTACACGCGCGCGCAAGAAACGGCGGCGATCTTGCGAACCGCGCTCGATCATGCGAACACCGAGCGCGCGTGCCGCATCTTGGGACCAGCGCCCGCGCCGCTCTCGCGTCTGCGCGGAGAGCATCGCTTTCAACTGCTGCTCAAGTCGCGCAACCGCCCGCGCCTGCGCCAAGTCCTCGACCTCGCGCTCGCCGAAGCCGCCGCGACGAGCGGTTGCGACATCCAGCAAGTCAATGTTGAAATAGACCCGGTGAATTTGATGTAGGAGATTTTCAGCAAGCGACACTGCACGAGAAGGCAAGCCGCGCTGTTCAACATGAGACTGAGCGAACTGGCGAGATTAACTGATACGACTATCGAAGGCGGCGCGAAAGATTTCGAGATCACCGGCGCGGCAGGGCTGGACGAAGCTGAACCGGGGAACGTGACCTTCCTCGCGAATCCGCGTTACACGCCGCGCGTCCAAAGCACGCAAGCTTCCGCGATCTTCCTCGCCAAGAATGTTCAACTCGACAGAGAGATCGCAGTCCTGCGAGCGCGTGATCCATATCTTGCCTACACCCGTGCGCTCCGACTTTTTCACCCTGCACCGGAGTTCGAGCCGTTCATTCACCCGACCGCGGTGATCGATCCGACAGCGAAAGTTAATGAGCGAGTCTGGATCGGCGCGCACGCCGTCGTTGGTCACTACGCCGAGATCGGCGCGAGCGTCCGGCTCTATCCTAACGTGACCATTTATGAAAACGTGCGGATCGGCGAAAGCTCAGTAATTCACTCCGGCGTCGCGTTGCGCGAGAACACGCAGGTCGGCGCGCGCGTCACGATCCACAACAACACGGTCGTCGGCTCAGACGGTTTCGGTTATGCAAAAGATGAGGCGGGCCGCTGGCTCAAGATTCCGCAGACGGGCCGGGTTGTGATCGAGGACGACGTGGAGATCGGGGCCGGCACAACTATCGACTGCGCCTCAGTCGGCGAGACGCGCATCGGGCGCGGCACGAAGATCGATAGCCTCGTCCAGATCGGCCACTCCTGCACCGTCGGCGAAGATAGCTTGCTCTGCGCGCAAGTCGGTTTGGCCGGCAGTTCGCACGTCGGCAGCCGCGTCATTCTCGCCGGCCAAGTCGGCGTCGCCGGCCATCTCACCATCGGCGATGACGCCGTGTTGACGGCCAAGAGCGCGACCAGCCACAACGTCCCGTCCGGCAAAGTTTTCTCCGGCGTCCCCGCCTTCGATAATCGCGAATGGCTGCGCGCGACAGCAGCGTTCAGAAGATTAGGCGAGATGCAACGCTCTTTGCGCGCCGCGGAAAGCCGCTTGACAGAACTGGAAAAACAGAAACTTGAAGAGAGTTAGAATATCCAGACGAACGATGTGCAATCAACGCGGGCAAGGTCTCTCCTTCAGGTTCATCGCACCTTCTGGCTTTCCAGAATCTCTCAAACAACGCGGGAACGAAAAACTGCTTGACAGCGCAAGGATGGATCAAGATAATAAGTTTTGAAATTGGATTTCAATTTCGCTCCGATTTCACTTCAGACTATTCAAACTTTCAGTTAATTCTTTTTAGGAGAAGGTTTTTCACAGTGCAAAGCGGCAATCATGCAGCGGTTCACACGCTCCCGGCAAAACACTCAGAGCAAAAAGTCGAACTGTCACTCGAACGGCATGAGGAAGAAGTTCTAGCCGTCCTGCGCTATTCGACTTGGACTGACGGCCTCGGTTGGTGCGGACAAAAAACCATTCAGATCGCGGCTGAACAACTTGATGATTTGCATCACGCCATCACGGTCGCGCGGCATCACTTGAATCGCCAGCGCGCGGAAGCGGGTCAAGTCGTCGAGTCAGCGCAAGTCATACAGTTCCCAACTATCGGCTAAAAACAGTCAATAGAAAAATAGAAGGCAGTAAGCAGAACATAAAGAGTCTGCTTACTGCCTTTTGTTTTGTCTGTCTGGAAAAACTTATCCGACTTGTCGCAACGTAATCTTCTCTTTTGAGATGCTAGCTTTACGCTCAGAAGTTAGCTTTTCCAATTCGTCGATATGCAACTGCTCCTGCGCGATCCGCTCTTCGAGCAGGAAGCGCGTCGCCAGTTCAACATCGGTGCAGCCTTCCCAAGCCGCTTTGTAGGCTTCTATCGCTTCACGCTCCAACTCCAAATCCTGCTTGAGCATTTCAGACAAATCTGTTGACTGGCGAATCATCGCCGGCTCGACGGTCGGGATGCCGCCAAGTGCGACGAGCTTATCGCCGATAGTGACGGCATGATCCCGCGCCTCTTCACTCTGCGCCCGAAAGAACCCGCGATAGACTTCGCGCTCCGCCCCAGTCACCAAAAAACTATGCTGCATGTACTGAATCACGCCCGCCAGTTCAAGGCTCAGAGCGCGATTCAAGCTCTCAATCAATTTATCATTCGCCATCCGCCTTCTCCTCCGCAATTTGTATCAGGTTATGAAGGAAATTCAAACTAGGCGGATGGTAACTTCCAAGAGCACTCGTGTCAAGCTAAAACATTGAAATAACTGGGCTTAACATTGAAATTCGATTTCACTTCCAAAGACGGAAATACTAAATCGAATGCAGCCCTCTTCAAGTTATTCGATGGAGATTGCGCGTACAGTAAATGCAGCGAGGCCGATCTCAAATTTGAGATTTCAGATTTGCAATTTGCGAGCGGGCTTTTGCGATTGCAGATTTGCGAGTGGCTAAGTGACGGCACCACCGTCCACGATGACGACTTCACCGTTCATAAAACTGTTGCGGTCGCTGACCATGAAGGCGGCGTATTCGGCGAGTTCTTCAGGGCGGCCCATGCGCCCGCGCGAGACCCAGAAATCGTGCATCTGCATCAGGCGGTCGGGCAGAGTGTGCGCGAGGTCTGTATCGAAGATGCCGGCGGCGATGGCGTTGACGGTGACGCCGAAGGTGGCGGCCTCGCGCGAGAGGCATTTGGTGAAGCCCACGACGGCGGCTTTCGACGTGGCGTAGTGAACGGCGGTCGGGAGCGCGCGGATCGCGCCGATGGAAGTGATGTTGAGGATCGCGCCCTTGCGCTGCCGGATCATCTGCTTATAGATCGGCTTCGTGACGGCGAAGAGGCTGTTGACATTCGTATTGATCACTTCGTCCCAAGCGCGATCTGTCGTGGTGGCGAAGTTATCGCCGCGATTGATGGCGGCGTTGTTGACCAGCACATCGATGCCGCCCCATTCTTCGACTAACTTGCGGGTCATCTTCTTCAGGCCGACGCGGTCGGTGACGGAGATTTTGAAAGCGTGGGCGCGTCGCCCGTGCGCCTTGATCTTTTGCAAAGTGACTTCGGCCAGATCGTCGCGCGTGTGGTAATTGAAGGCAACATCAGCGCCCTCGCGCGCGAAGACTTCGCAGAGCGCTGCGCCGATGCCGCGCGAGCCGCCGCTGACGAAAGCTCGCTTCCCTTCCAGCAGAAGACTCAAGAGAGTTCATCTCCAAAAAAGCCCGCTTCCCTCTCAGCGAAGCAGGCCAGAATTTAAGAACGTGAGAGTAGAGATGACGAATGCGCGGCGCTCGTCAACTATCACGGGCCCGCCGCCGTCAAGCGATCCGCGCGTCGTAAGTCGCCGGCTCTTCTTTCGCCAGCGCCGGCGGCAACAGCGCGGCGATCTCTTCGACGATCCGCTTCGTCGAGTGCGGCAGCGCCAGACCGCTCGTCGCTGCGCGCATCGTCGCGTAGTAACACGCATCTTCGACCATCCGGCGCACCGTCGGCACGATGTCCTTCGCGCGGTTAAGCAACACACCCGCGCCACGTTTCGCCAGCAGCGCGCCCGCGCCGGATTCCTGCGGCATCGGCGGCGTGATGGCGTCGGCGATGATCGGCACGCGGCAAGCGAGCGCCTCAAACGTCGTCAATCCACCGAGCTTCGAGACCATCACACTCGCGGCGTGCATCAATTGTTCGACTTGTTCGGAATACCCGATCACCTTCACCGGAAACTTCGCCCGCGCCGCCAGCGATTCGGCCTCGACACGCAACTCTTCGTTCTTGCCCGCGAGAAAGATCGCTTGCACATCCAAATCGCCGCGCACCAACTCGCGGAAAATTTCGGGGATGTTGCCGCCGCCGGCCCAGCCTGCGTTGACAAAGACGGTGAACTTTTCCGGGTCGAGTCCGAGCGCGCTCCGTGCCGCTTGCGCTGTCCTTTCATCCGGCATCTCAAACTTCGGATGCACCGGCATCCCCGAAACTTTGATCCGCTCCGGTGCAACGCCGTAATCGATCAACTGCTGTTTGGCTTCTTCAGTCGCCACCAAATACAGACGCACATCATCACACGCCCACCCACGCCAAAAGCCGTAACACGGATCGGTGACGACCGTGACAAGCGGGATCGTGTCAGCCAGTTTCAGTTCTTTCAGCACCCGCGCGAGAACATGCTGCGTCAGCGGATGAACGCTGACGACGACGTGCGGACACCAGCGCTCGAACAAGTCATGCATGTATCCCAAGCAACGCTTGTGGAAAAACTCGCGCGTCTCCGGTCGAAAACGATTGACGATCCAGTAGAGATACTTCATCCAGTGCTGCTTATTCCGCAGCACCCAGTTGTAGCAACTCACCAACTTTTCCGTCACCGAATGCGATTCCTCGACGGCTCGCACGACCCGCACTGCGTAAGAATCGCTCTGCAAAAACTTCTGTACGCCCGCCACAATCGCCGCCGCTGCCGACCGATGGCCGCCGCCCGTGTCGGAAGAGATGATCAGAATTTTCGGGATTCGCGTGCGAAACATGAATCAGTTTTCAGTTTTCAGTAGAACAAGTAACTGAAAACTTTTTACGCTTTGACTGTCAAGCCGTCGGCCTGCGCTTCTTCGCGTTCATGCGCTTTGCGCGCTTTCTTCATCTCACGCTCCAAACGCTTGATCTGGATCAAGTGCTTCGGATTGAATGGCAAGCTAGGATAGTAGCTGTTCGATTCGTGCGTGCAGAAACAACCGTCTTGGGCTTTCTGGCGGCGCGCTTGCATCGCGGGCGAGAGCCAGAGTTTTTGGAAGTTCCAGTCGTAGTCGCGCAGGTTGCCGACGGCTTCGAGATTCTCGCAGGATGAGACTGTGCCTTCGTCGTAGATGACGCCGCCCGCTGTGCCGGCGTAGCAGGTCATCTGCGCTTTCTGCTCGCGCTGGGCTTTGTCGATCAAGCCGTGCATGTAAATGTCGATGGCGGCTTTGAAGAAACCGGCGTCGCCGCCGTAGTTGTTTTTGATCGCGGCGTGACGCGAGTCTGCGTCGATCATCTCCGCAAGTCGGGCGTAGCGCGTGTGATCGATCTCCAATTCTTTCGGATCGGCTGACGGCGGACGAATGTAATTGAAGTTGACCTTGTCTGGCTTCAAGTCGTATTTGAGAAAATCGTACCACTCGAAGATCGTGTCCTGATTGGTGTTCATGAAGCAGGTGCAGGTCTGGATGTCGAGCCGTCCGTACTCGCGTTTGATATTTTGTAATTGCCGCGCGGTGTCGATGGCGATGTCCCACGAGCCGGGCTTTTGGCGAATCTTCTCGTGCTGAGTTTTGAGTCCGTCGATGCCGAGTGCGACCGCAACGTTCAAGTTCGGGCATTCTTCGAGAATGCGCGTCACGTCCGGCATGATGCGCTTCTGAATCTGGCCGTTCGACATTAAATAGACTGACTCAAGTTGGTTGTTCTCGTAAAAAGCGCGCACGATTTCCGGCAAGTCTTTGCGCGTGAACGGCTCGCCCCCGGCGAGGATCAGGACGCCGAGATTACCGCCTAAAGTTTCCGAGATGCGCTCAATCTCATGCGTCTTCATCTGCAATTTCTTGCGCGGGCGGTCGTCGAGTTCGTCCGTGAAGAAACAATGCGTACAGCGCATGTCGCAGACGGAGGTGACGAGAATGTTCAAAAGCACCGGCGCGAACGGCTGGCCCAGCGCGAGTTTGGCGTAACGCTTCAATAATTCTTTGGTCGTGTAATCCATATTTGCTTTTCAACATCGCGCAAACTCGCCCGCGCGTTAAAGGCTCTCGCTCAACTCAAGCGAAAATGAAATGTAACTGCCGGTGCGCCAGAAAGCAAACTTCGGCTCTCCGGCGCAGGCAACTTCGATGCTATTTGATGAGCAAAAGTTTTCGAGAAAAATCAGCCGCCCGCGCGTTCTTCGCGCACTTTGATGCCGAGGGCGCGCATTCGCCGGTAGAGGTGGCTGCGGTCGATGCCCAAGAGTTCGGCGGCACGGGTGACGTTGCCTTCAGCTTCGGCGAGTTTCTTTTTGATGAACTCGCGCTGGTGCGCTTCACTAGCTTCTTTGAAGGACGAGAAGCGCGAGATGGAAGCGGGCAGGGTGTCGTCGCCGCTGGCGAGCGGCGGCAAATCGTGTGCGCCGACCTTTTGTTTGGAGTGCATGATCACGACGCGCTCAATTGTGTTCCGCAGTTCGCGCACGTTGCCCGGCCAAGCGTAGCTTTGCAATATCTCCAACGCATCCGGCTCGAACCGCTTCGGCTTTTTGCCGTAAGCCTGAGAAAATTTTTGATTGAAATGCTCGACCAAGAGCGGCGCGTCTTCGGCGCGGTCGCGCAGCGGTGGGACTTCAAACGGGATCACGTTCAACCGATAAAAGAGATCGGGGCGGAAACCGCCGCGCTCGATCTCTTCTTCCAGACGCTTGTTCGTCGCGGCCAATACACGGACATCGACCGTGATCGAAGTCGCGCTCCCGACCGGCGAGAAACGCTGCTCTTCCAACACGCGCAAAACTTTGGCCTGTACCCGCGCGCTCATGTCGCCCACTTCATCAAGAAACAAAGTCGCGCCATCGGCCAACTCGAATTTGCCGCGCTTCGCAACTGTCGCGCCGGTGAACGCGCCCTTGACGTGGCCGAACAGTTCCGACTCGATCAGTTCTTCCGGGATCGCCGCGCAGTTGACTTCGATGAACGGCGCTCCGGCACGGCGCGATTGCGCGTGAATCGCGCGGGCGACCAACTCCTTGCCCGTCCCCGATTGGCCGTAGATCAGCACGCGCCCGTCCGTCGGTGCGACCGCCGCGATCTGTTTTCGCAGAGCGCGCATCGCCACCGACTCGCCGACCATCCGGTACTCTTCGTTGACCGCCGCGACGAGCGCAGCGTTGACACGCGCGAGCGCGCGTCCCTTCAAAGCGTTGCGGACAGTAACAACGGTCTTCTCAATCGAGAGCGGTTTTTCGATGAAGTCGAATGCACCGAGCTTTGTCGCGCGCACGGCGGTCTCGATGTTGCCGTGGCCGGAGATCATCACAACAGCGCAATCCGCGCCCGACTCCTTCAAATGCGACAGAGTCTCCAACCCATCAATGCCCGGCAGCCACACGTCAAGCAACACACACCCGAACGGGCGGCGTTCGCAGGCGCGCAAGGCATCCTCGCCACTCGCGACCGCTTCGACTGCGAAGCCTTCGTCTTCCAACACGCCGCGCAACGTCTCACGAATGCCGCGCTCGTCGTCAACAATGAGAATTGAATCCATAAGCAGAGGATAGAGGATAGAGGATAGAAGCGGAGAACTGTCCTCTACCTTCTACCCTCTACCCTCTGTGATTCGTCCGTGACAGGGAGTTCGACGGTAAACTTTGCGCCGTGCGGGCGATTGGTTTCGGCGCGGATGCGCCCGCTGTGATCGGTGATGATGCGTTGGACGATGGCGAGGCCGAGGCCCGTGCCGCGCCCGCGCGTCGAGAAATAAGGTTGGAAGAGCCTTTGGAAATCTTGGCGCGCGATGCCGTGGCCGGTGTCCGTCACTTCGACGAGCAGCAGGCCGCGCGCCGGATCGTGTCCGGTGGCAATCGTGATCCGCCGCTCGCCCTCTGCATTTGCCATTGCTTCGAGCGCGTTATCGATCAAGTTGACGAAGACGCGGCGCAACTGCTCGGCGTCAAGCATCGACGATGGGAGCGTGCGCGCCAATAGCACGTCGAGGCGCATGCCGTCTAACCGATCTTCATAGAGCGCGACGGATTGCCGCACCACTTCGTTCACGTCCCCCACTTCGAGTCGCGCTTGCGGCAACCGCGCGAAACGCGAGAACTCATCGACCATCGCTTTCAGCCCGGCCACCTCACGCGTGATCGTCTGCGTGCATTCTTCGACGACGCGCGCCACGCGCTCTTCATGTTCGGAGATTTGTGCTGCGCCGTTGCCGTTCGTCGTTTGCGCTTCCCCGCTGTCGCCGTTTCTTGCGCGTTGAAAATTGCGCCAGATGCGTTCGGCGGAGAGTTGGATCGGCGTCAGCGGATTCTTGATCTCGTGCGCCATGCGGCGCGCGACTTCGCTCCATGCGGCGGCGCGCTGCGCGGCGAGCAGTTCGGACAAATCTTCAATGACGAGGACGACGCCGCGCCCGTCTGCCGATAGCGAACTGAGCGCCGTCGCCGTCAACGCGACCGGTAGTCCTCCGCTTTCATGCGCCAAACCGCGCCCTAACTCCATCTGCCACGCCGCGCGCCCCACCCGCCGCGCACGCTTCAAGATTCGCTCCAAGACGGCGTGATCTTCGGAACTGATGATCGCGGAAAGCTCCGTCCCCGATGCTGGCGCACCGTTCAACCGCAGCATCATCACCGCCGCCGGATTGATCGTCGTCACGCGATCCTGCTCGTCGAGCGAGATCACTCCGGTTGAGAGCGATTGCAGCACGGTCTCGATATAATCGCGCCGCTCGGCCAGCGCCATGTTTTTCTCGCGCAGTTCCGCCGCGTTCGTCTCGATGCGCCAACGGTTCTCTTCGAGCTGCTCGGTCATCCCATTGAACGACGCGGCGAGCAGCGCTAGTTCATCGTCGGCAATCGCCGTCACGCGATGCGAGAGGTTGCCACGCGCGACTTGATCAGCGGCTTCGGCGAGCGCGCGGATCGGCGTGCCGATGCCGCGCGCGAGATGGATCGCGCTCCACGTCGCGGCAAATAAGATGAGCAGCGTCATCAAGCCAAGCGTCGAGAGGCCGAGCATACGCACCTTCCGCTGCTCGCGGCGCAACGCCTCAAAACTTTCTGAGCCGGAGACGATCCGTTCGAGCCGCGTGTCATCCTTATTCGCGCGCGCGGCCAGCAACGTCGAGCCGTCGCCGAGCGGCACGGTTGCGATCAAGAACGGCCCGACAGTTGCGACTCCTTCAACCCTCACACCGCGCTCGCCGATTGCATTGCTAAACGAGGTCTTCAAATCTTCAGCCTGAGCGGACGTCGCCGGCGCGGCCACTTCCGCTCGCGTTACGCCGTCAGGCCCGCGCAATGAGAGCGCGACGAAGTTTCCCTGCCGCAGCAGGCGAGCCAAGTCTGGCTCCAGACCTTGTCCGAGTTGCTGCTCGACCGTCAGAGCGCTAACGACAGAGGTCTCGCGCAAGCTCCGCGCTCGCTGCGCCTCGTCCTCAGTGCGCGCCAACCGCGCCTCGCTCACCACATCTTCGGGGAAACGCCCGAACCATTTTTCGAGCGAGCGATTGAGGAAGAGATACGAGAAGACGGCCATCGCTGTGATCGGCAATAAGCTGACGGTGATGAAATAGACGACGAGCCGAGTCTTGATCTTCGAGCCGAGTTGCCGCTCGCGCCGCTCGCGCCGGAGTTTTAGTAGATTGCGGATCAGAATGAAGCTGAAGACGATGAAGGCCGCGAAGTTAAGCGACGAGAGCGCGTAGAGCAGCAGCGTGTCGAAGGCCGAGTCAGGCGTCAAAAATTCCCACAGCCCTGACATCTGCAAGACAATCAGGACGAAGAGGAGCAGCAACACCAATCCGCCCGCGAGCCACGGCGCGCTGCGCCGCCGCACTTTCGGCGGCTCGCTCAAGTGAAATGTTTTTTCCGTCGGCGTCTCGCTTGGCTCAGGCATTAGGAGACGGAGTTTATCACGCGCCGCCGCGCCGAAGCATGTCTGGTCTGAGAGAGAACGCGAGTTTCGGTTACAATCCAGTCAGTCAGTTCCAAGAGAGCTTGTTTGCTGGGAGCGCGGACGTCTCGTCCGCAGTGAGCGCGCCCGCGCGAATAAATGGTGCGCGATCACACGACGTTGAGTGAAAACGAAACTTGATTGGCTCGCCC
>JALZKK010000077.1 GCA_030859285.1 Acidobacteriota bacterium
TTGGCCGTTGCGCCGGTGAACGCGCCTTTCACGTGGCCGAAAAGTTCGGATTCAAGCAACGACTCAGGCAGCGCGCCGCAGTTGATGGCGACGAAGCGCCGCTCGGCGCGCGGGCTGTGGTGATGAAGCGCGCGGGCGATCAATTCCTTGCCCGTCCCGCTCTCGCCCTGAATCAAAATGTTGGTCCCCGTCGCCGCGACTTTCTCGACGCGGCGAAAGACAGCCTGCAATGATTCAGACGTGCCGATGATCTCCGAAAAGCTGTAGCGGCTTTCCAACTCGCGGCGCAGCGCGCGATTCTCGCGGAACAACTCGCGTTGCCGAATTGCATTCTTGATCGACTGTAACAAATCTTCGTTGACGAACGGTTTCGTCACATAATCGTATGCGCCCTTCCGTAGCGCGGCGACGGCGGAATCGACCGACGAGTAAGCCGTCATCACGATGACGAGAGCTTCGGCGTCGATGTCCTTAATGCGGTCGAGCAAGGCGAGTCCGTCCATACCGGACATGCGAATGTCTGTGAGCGTGACGGCGACATCCTCTGTGGCGAACAACTCAAGAGCTACTTCCGCGCTCGCGGCGGCAACGACGCGATAGCCGGCGTCGGTTAAGAGTTGCGCGATGATGGCGCGCATCAAGTCTTCATCTTCGGCAATGAGGATGAGCGGTGTTGTGTTCATGTTCAGAGTTGTTTGCAAATCGGAAAAGAAGTTTCACGCAAAGACGCAAAGGGCGCAAAGAAAAGACGCCACGCTTTGCGCCCTTTGCGTCTTTGCGTGAAATGATTTGGCTTCATCAAGCGTTACCTGTTTTAGCCGACAGACACATTCGCCACCGGCAGCGCGACGCGGACGCGCGTGCCGCGACTGTTGTTCGGCGCGATCTCGATGCGCCCGCCGTGCGCGGTGATGATGCCGTAGCAGACGGCGAGGCCGAGTCCCGTGCCTGTGCCGGCGGGCTTCGTCGTGAAGAACGGATCGAAGACGTGTGCTTGATGCTCCGGTGGGATGCCGCAGCCGGTATCGGCGATCTCGATCAAGAGTTCGTCCGTGCGCTCATCGCAGCGCGCCGTGATGAATAGCTCGCCGCCTTCGGGCATCGCGTCGCGGGCGTTGAACAAGAGATTGAGAAAGACCTGTTGCAATTGATCCGCATCGGCGGAGACTTGCGGCGCGCGTTGGTCCCATTCGGTCGTGACGCGCAGGCGTTTGAAATCCTTGTCAAAGCTGGCGAGGCGGAGGCTGGCTTCGAGGATGCGGCGCACATCGAGCGGCAGACGTGCCGGCGGTCGCGCTCGCGCGAAGTCCATCATCTCGCGCAGGACTTGAGTGATGCGCGCGATCTGCGTCGAAATTAAACGGAGCATCTCGCGCGTCTCGGCGCTCTTGGGATCGTCGGAATTACTCGCGCGCGTTTGCAAGATTTGGATGAGCGACGAGATCGAGGCCAAAGGGTTGTTGACTTCATGCGCGACACCGGCGGCGAGCGTGCCGGCGGCGGCCAGTTTCTCGGTGCGGATCAATTGTTCGTTCAAGGCGCGCAGACGTTCGATGTCGTCGGCGATCTTAATACTCATCTGATTGAACGAAGAGGCGAGCAGCCCGACCTCGTCGTTGCTATTGACCGCGACCTGCGCGCCGTAGTCGCCGCCCGCGACCGTGACGGCGGCTTCGGTCAGTCGTCTGAGAGGCCGCGAAATGATACGGATGACGAGCGCAACGAGAATCAAGTTAGGGACCAACGCCGTGATCACGCTGAAGACGAGATAACGCCGCCACGCCTCGCCGCCGCTCGGCCCCGCGCCGAAACTCCACCAAACAATCGGGATTTGCAAGCTCAGGAAACTCAGCACCGCGACGAGCGCAATCGAGAGCGCGACTTTGTAAGCGATGGGAAAGAGGCGAAATTGATCAAGCGCGGATTGCAGCGAGAACAGCTTGAAGTTCGAGATCGCGTAGGCGTAAATCAACACGCCCGGCAACACGAAGACCGCGCCGAACGGCAACAGCGCATAGACGCCTGCGAGAGGCAGCGCGACGCTGGCAAACGTGGTCAGCGCGCCGGTCATCACCAGCGCCCACAGGATCGCGCCGAGTTGTTGGCCTAAGAGTCTGCCGCGATAACGTCGATATTTTCCGTAGAGCGTGGCGAAGCCGTAGCCGAAGACGATGTAGATGTAAAAGCCGAGCGCGTAGGCGAGCGGCGTCAGCTTGATCGAAAACTGGCCGGCGTCGAAACGCACGTCAAGCCACAGCAAGCCGGCAATCGTCGCCGGAATAAAAACCGCGCCGGGCGCGAACAACACCGCCGCCCGCTTCCACGGCACAGGATCATTCTCCGGGAAAACCCACGCGAAGACGACCAGCGCGTATTGCAGCAGCAGAGAGATTAGGAAACTCGCGCTCGCCCACCACGCCGCCGCGCCGCCCATGCGTGCTGTAAAACCCCAAAACGCGATGTCCTTGACCGTCCACAGCGCGAGGCACAGCACGAACGCCGCGAATGTCTGGTGCGCCCGATTGCGCGGCGCAGCCACGACGACGTAAAAGCCGAGCAGCACCAACACGAAGAGCGAAAGTAGGAGCAGCGCGAGAAGCATGGAGCAGTGGTCAGTAATCAGTGGTCGGTGGTCAGTAGTTGAATGCGTTCTTGATCAGGTATTGGACGCCCTGACTTCTGATTACCGAAAAGTTTTCGGTATCGCGGTCAACACAGGGAAGACGTGCGGGCTGAGAATGAGAACTGTGATTGTCAAAGCGATGCAGCACGCCAGCGGCCAGAAGTGGCGCGCGTCAATCATACCACCGCGCATAAGCAGGCGGTGAAGCGGCATGAATATGAAGAAGGCAAGCATACCCACAGGGGATGCGTATATCGCGCCGAGGATCGCGCCGATGCCAAAGAAGAACACGCCGTCCGCTGCCCCCGTCGCTGCGCCCCACAAAAATCCCAAGAGCGCCGTCAGCAGCAAAAAAAGATGCCACGAGTCGCTTTCGACTCGTTCAGCTAAAATTCCTAACTTCCTGCCGGCAATGCGCCCAACCACGCAGCAGATAAAGTTCATCAGCAGGCAAATAACTACCCAAAAGACAGATAGGTTCTTTCCCGCCGTTATCGTCTCAATAATGACTTCCCCAAAGATGCGATAGAAGAAGGCGGCCGGCGGAAGCAGCCCAAGCAACATCCCAAACGACGCGAACGCCTGCGGAGTCGAAAGCGGACGGCGCATCAACCGCATCGCCTGTTCTTCGTGCGGATGGCGAAACCGTCGTTCATGTCGAGCGCTCTCTTCGAGGGCAGTGGTCAGCCAGTTGAGCCGGACGCTCAAATCGTGCGCGGCAGAAGCGGTTTTGCGTTCGTCGGTTGTGGTGTCGAAGCGGTACATGATTCGTTTCCTGTGTGGGTGATGAGCGATTCGCGCCGCCGTGCGATAACTTCCAACGCGCGGACGCGGGCGCAGGCGGCGTCGAGCAGGCGGGCGATGCCGTGCGCGGCGGTCTGATCTGGTTCGAGCAGTGACAGCAGAGCGATGACGCGCCCGTAGAAGAGGACGACCGACTGCGAGAAGCGGCGCACGGATTGACCGTCGGCGCTGGCGGCGAGATAGCCACGATCAATGACTTCGTGAATCTCTGCGAGGGCGTGGAGTAGTTCGACGCGGGCGCGCGTTTGGTGCGCGCACAGGCGTGCGACGTTGCGGCGGTGGAGGCAACGACCGGCGAGTTGGAGATCGTCTCCGCTGCGCCCGGCGACGCGCGGTAGTTCCGTCTCGCGTGCGGACGGCAGCGCGTTCTCTGTGACGAGCGTGGCGGCGCGCGTCAAGCCAACGTAACGTTCGAGGCCGGAGCAGGCATCAAGCAGTGTGTGTCTGATCTGCTCGCTCTGAACACCGAAGGTTTCATGTGCGGAGTCCTCCGCTTCGTGCAGCGCATCAAGGCAAGCGGCGATCGCGGCGTCGAGATGTTCATCGTCGGGCGAAGTCGCTTCGTCGCCGCCGTTAATTTGCTCCGCGATGGTAGCCTGCCCGGAGAAGAATTGAAAGAACAATGCGAACGGCCAGCAAAGCGCAACGACGACGGCTTTCGCAAACATGCGCGAGCGCGGGCTACGCTCTCCCTGTTGGAGAAAATATGCGACGCCGACCGGAGCCGCCGCCGCCAGATAGATGGTGATGAGTTCGCTCAGTCGCATAGCGATCTGTCTAATCGCAAGGTGTATGCCACCAACCGGGGCAACGCGCGGGACTGTTCGCGCAACAGACATGCGCGCACAAACACGCAATTAGCAGGATGATTCAAAGTTCGACGGGCATTTGGCAAGGAGACACGCGCGCGCCCACTTTGGCATTTCGCGCAAGCCGTCCTTCCGCTCTCGCATTGTGCAAAGTGTCTGAAAGATGATCTTTGTTGTGAGAGCGGCGTATGAGAATTATTCGTTGAGGCTGATCAGGCACATCTTAATAAAGTGTGTCGCGCATGTGGCAGCGGCGTGAGAATTCATCGCTCCCGCTATAAAAGGCGCAAATTCAGGTGTGACAGCCCCGCTCGCCAACAAAAATTTACACTTTCGAAAGATCGCGAATCATCTGCCATGTGTCTAAACAACGTGGCCTCTGAGTTGCTTTCTCAAACGGCAACACTTTACCGGATAGGCGAAAAACGAACATTACGGAACTTTCCGATTAGCTAATTCGTCTAAAGGGAAACAAAGGAAGATACACTTAACGACAAGCAGGGAAACACAGATCATGGTGAAGAATAAATCCATCAAAGTCATCAAACGTAGCGAGCGCGTCACTCAAGGAGCGGCTGCCGAGAAGTCTGCTGACACAAAGAAGACCACGCCAGAGTCCGCGCGCGAGATGGTCGCAACCGTATCTAACTGGGTCACAGAGTTTCAGCAGAAACGCCGCAACGAGACCACACAAGCCATCAAGACGCTCTTCCCCGAAACTACGCCGCAGCCGTCCGAAGCCTAATCTTCAGACAACCTGATGCCCGTATCTTGCGCCTTCTCGCTCGAACAATTCGCGGGAGGGCGCAAAGCGCGTTGGTATTTATTTGACAGTCGATCTTAACGGCGCGTAGCATCGTCCTCGCTCAATTCAACACACAAGCAAGCGGAGGACGAACGTGAAAGCCACGCCCAAAAAGCCGTCGAAGAAGGAGGCTGAACGGCCTCTGTTTGACGCAATCCGAAAGCCCCTCGCGCCGCCCGGTCATCCACTCACCCGCGCCAAGCCGGAAGAGCGCGCCCACCCGGCAGAGCGCAAAATCAAGCACAAGCATCGCGCCACGACTGATGATTAGTCTGAAGTCTGGAGTCAGAGACTAAAGATGCTGCCATGATTTTGACTTCAGACTCCAGACTTCAGACTCTCAACTTCAGACTCTCAACTTTTTTATGGACGAGACTTCGCAAGCATTTATCAATCAAGCGCGCACGTTGCTGACGCGAAATTACCTGCCGCGCATCGAACGTTGCCTAGAGCAATTAACGGATGCGGACGTGTGGTGGTGCGACAACACGGAGTCGAACAGCATCGGCAATTTGCTGTTGCATCTCGCGGGCAACGTGCGGCAGTGGATCGTGAGCGGCGTCGGCGGCGCGGCGGACGTGCGCGAACGAGATGCGGAATTTGAGATCGATGCTCAAGCGCTGCCCGCCGGAGAACTTTTGCGGCGGCTGTGTGAGACGCTGGCCGAAGCGGATGAAGTTTTAGCGCGGCTCGCTCCGTCGCGGCTCTCGGAAGTCTGCCGTATTCAAGGGCGCGACG
>JALZKK010000103.1 GCA_030859285.1 Acidobacteriota bacterium
TCCATGAAGAATAAGTTTGTTGCACGTCCGGTTAGCGTGCAGCGAATGAGGATTTAACGCACAGCCGATAGAGGAGGAACACCAATGGACGTTTTTGAATTACTGAAAACCGATCACGAGAAAGTCTCTGCGATCTTTCAACAACTGGAGCCGACTTCTGAGGCGGATACCGCGCAGCGCCAGACGTTATTCGCGCAGTTGAAGCGAGAGCTTGACCTGCACGCGCACATCGAAGAGACGCTCTTTTATCCCAGACTGAAACAGGCCGCCGAGACGCACGACATCACCATCGAAGCCATTGAGGAGCATCAGGAAGTGAAAGACCTGCTCGCCGAGTTGCAGCACACGCCGCCCGCTGATGAGAGTTGGGGCGATCTGCTGCTCGAACTGAAAGAAAACGTCGAGCATCACGTCGAAGAAGAAGAGAACGAGATGTTCCCGCAAGCGCGCGAGGTTCTGAGCCAACAAGAGATCAACGAGATCGGCTCGCAGATACAAGCCGCCAAGCAACAACAAAAATCATCTTCGGCGACTGCCATGTGAGCTTCCGTCCGCCGAAACAATTTTCCCGCGCGGCGCGTAAACCGAGTCGTTTAGCAACGGCGTTTGCGCGTCGCTTTTTTTGGATGTATGGTCTCGGCCTTTGGGCAGTGTGCGACGTGATAACCGTAGGGGCAGGGACAAGTCCGCGGCCCGCCGCGCGAATGCGCGAACCGCAACGCGCAAATTTCAACGTTGAGCAATTGACCCTCAACAACACGCCTGCGGCGCGACGGGCCGCGGACTTGTCCTTGCCCCTACACATAACCAACGCAACCGCTGTCTCGAACATCAGAGAGAGACCTTTTTAATTTCTCCCTTTCAACATTTTCATGGTCTTTGGAGGATACATGCGTCGATTCAAACTGTCCGGCCTCGCGCTGGGCTGCGCGCTTTGGCTATCGCCTTTCGCGGCGATCAACGTCAGAGCGCAAGAGCAAACCACTGCCGCAGCGGTCGCGGCAGCCAAATCAACACTCCCTGCCGCCGCGCTCGAAGATGCGAGTCGCATCACTGCGCCGCGCCTCAGTGAGTTTCTGCACGTCGTCGCGTCAGACGAAATGGCAGGGCGCGATACGCCTTCGCCCGGCCTTGACGCAACGGCCAAGTATATTGTCTCGCACTTGAAGCAGTGGGGCTTGAAGCCTGCCGGCGACGACGGCACTTTTTATCAGCGCATTAAATTGACGCGCAAGAAAGTCGATCCGGCGACGACGCGCGTCGAGTTGGACGGACGCGTACTCGCGTTCGGCGATGATTATTTAGTCGCGCGCACGCCGAGCGCAGCGAGCGGCGGTTTCATCTATGCCGGTCATGGCTGGATCGTGAAGTCGAAGAACATCGACGCTTATCAGGACTTGAACGTGAAGGGCAAGATCGTCGTCGTCTCCGGCGGGCAGTTGCCGAACGGATTGACGCGCGCCGACATCAAAGGCGAACCCGGCGCGGATTGGCAAGACCCAGAATTCTACGCGCGCACGCACGGCGCGCTCGGCCTCATCGTCGTTCCGCGCACGAACGACTTCGCGCGTTGGTGGCGTTCGCGCCAAGCCTCGATGGAGCGCGGCGGGTGGGAAGTCGAAAAGTTCGCTTCAACAGAAGAGCAATCGGGGCTGCCGATCATTTACCCGTCTGCCTCGATGATCGAGGCGTTGTTCGCGGGCGAACGTCTGAGCGGCGCGGAAATCTTGAAGCAAACCACTGAAGGCACAGCCGGCACGGCCTTCGCGCTCGCACCGTCGAAGACGCTGAAGTTTGACGTGAAAGCCACGACCGAAACGGCGTTAACGCAAAACGTGATCGCCAAGTTGGAAGGCAGCGACAAGAAACTCAAGGATGAGTACGTCGCCATCGGCGCGCATTACGATCACGTCGGCACGGGCTTCCCCATCAAGGGCGACGCGATCTACAACGGCGCAGACGACGACGGCTCCGGCACAGTCGCCGTCATGTCGCTGGCCGAAGCCTTCGCGCGCAGCAAGCAACGCCCAAAAAGATCAATCCTCTTCATTTGGCACGCCGGCGAGGAGCATGGTTTGTGGGGATCGAAGTACTTCACGATGTTCCCGACCGTGCCGCTCGAAAAGATCGTCACGCAACTGAACATCGACATGATCGGACGCAGCAAACAGCCCGGCGACACCAATCCGGCCAACGCCGCGCTCTCCGGCCCGCACGAGGTTTACGTGATCGGCTCGAAGATGATGAGTACCGGACTCGGCGAACTGAGCGAGCGCGTCAATAGCAGCTATCTCAACCTCAATTACAATTATCGCTACGATGATCCGGCGGACACTAACCGCTTTTTCTTCCGCAGCGATCATTTCAACTACGCGCAGAAGGGCATCCCCATTATCTTCTACTTCGACGGCGTCCATGAGGACTATCATCGTCCCTCAGACACGGCGGACAAGATCGATTATCAAAAAATGGAGAAGATCGCGCGCACCATCTTTATGACGGCCCACGAGATCGCCAACGCGCCCGCGCGTCCCGGCGTTGACAAGAAACTGCCGGCCTCGCTCACGGAACGATAAAGCAGACGGCAGGAGGCAGCTAAGACCAATTTGCTTTTCCTGCTTCCTGCTCCTGCCTCCCGCCCTTGCTATCTTTACGTCGTCCGCATTGCCTTTTACCATCCGGTGGGGTTAGGATTCCCCCGCTTTTCACGGCACGAGGATTTATTCATTCCTGTCGCCGTTAAATCACTGACGAGGAACATCCGAGTATGAAACGTTTCGCTCTTTATTCGCTGCTGTGTGTCTCAATCGTTGCCGGCTCAGCGCTTCCTGCGTTGGCGCAAGCACAATCTTCCGGGGTGCAGAAGCAGGACGAGCAGTCGCAGGCCAAGCACAGCTTCGGCGTGGCGGAGTTTGATCGTTTCCACGACATTCTCCACCCACTCCAACATGAAGCCCTGCCCAACAACGATTTCAAGCTCATCCGCGAGAGCGCTGTCGAACTGTTCGCCGCCGGCAGTGCCCTCGCCGAACATGGCACGCCCGCCGGAGTTAAGAACGCAACTGATTACAAAGCCAGCCTCAAGAAATTCCGCACAGCCCTCAAGCAGTACCAGAAAGATGCCGAGTCCGGCTCCGACGAACAGCTCCGCACGTCCTACACCGCCGTCCACGACACTTTCGAGGAACTAGTCGATCTGCTTCCGCGCAAAGTGCAACACTAATGCTCGTGGCGGGCGCGTC
>JALZKK010000106.1 GCA_030859285.1 Acidobacteriota bacterium
CCGTAGACGACGGGAATGCCCGATTCCATTCCCGCCATCGCGATGCCCTTTGTCACCTCTCCAGCGAGATAATCGAAGTGCGGCGTCTGCCCGCGAATGATCGTGCCGAGACAGATCACCGCGTCATACTTTTCCGATTCCGCGATCTTACTCGCCAGGAGCGGTATCTCGAACGATCCCGGCACGCGAAAATGCTCGACCGACTTTTCCGCCGCTCCCAGACGCTCCAACGCATCGAGCGCGCCTTCGACCAGACGCGATGTGAGAAAGTCGTTCCAACGACTCGACACCAACGCGAAGCGAAAGCCCTTCGCGTTCAACTGACCTTGATGTGTGACGGGTTGCAAGTGTTTCCGGCGACTCCGAGTATTTTGGAAATTGGTTTCACAGGCAGTATAGGTAAACGCGTGGCGAGTGACAAGCGGAGATGAATTGCGGAATGCGGATCATGTAAAGTGAAAGCAGTTGATCCTTAATCCGCATTCAGCATTCCGCAATCGCGAGTCACTTTCCTTTAAAGAGGGGCGCGCGTTTTTCGAGGAAGGCGCGCGTGCCTTCGCGCATGTCGGCGGTGGCGAAGAGTTGGCTGAAGAGTTCGGCTTCGAGGGCGAGGCCGTCTTCAAGTGAAAGGCGTGTGCCGCGCGTGACGGCGGCGAGGCAGGCGCGGACGGCGAGCGGCGCGTGTTGTGCGATCTCGTGCGCGAGCGATTCGGCGGCAGGCAGTAGCTCATCGTCGCCTTCAACGATACGGTTGACCAAGCCGAGACGGTGCGCTTCTTCCGCCGTGAGGCCGTCGCCCGCGATCATGGCGGCGAGCGCTCGGCCAGCGCCAACGGCGCGTGCGAGCCGTTGCGTGCCGCCGTAAGCGGGCAGCACACCCAGCTTCGCTTCCGGTAATGTGAATCGCGCGCCCGCGACTGCAACGCGCAGATGACAAGCCAGCGCCAATTCGCAACCGCCACCCGCCGCCAGACCATTGACCGCCGCGATCACCGGCACACCACACGACTCGATTGCGTCGCACACTTCCTGCCCGCGCCGCGCCGCCGCGCGCGCTTCCGCCACATCTAACGATGCCAACTCGCCAATATCCGTCCCCGCGCAGAACGCCTCACGCCCCGCGCCCGTCAACACCACCGCCCGCACCTCGCGCCGCTCACCAACGCCCGCGAAAACTTCGCCGAGCCGTTCCAACATTCCCCGCGTCAGCGCGTTCCGCTTCTCCGCCCGATTCAGACAAACGACCATTAGTCCAAAGTCCAATGTCCAAAGCCCAATGTCAGAAAATAATTCATCGACTTCCGACTTTGGACTTTGGACTTTGGACTTCATATCGACTTTGAACCTTGAACTTTGAACTCAAATGAGGCTCATCGGCGTCGGGTTCTTCGCGTCCTGCGTGTAATCGTAGAAGCCGCGTCCCGATTTGCGCCCGTAGAGGCCGGCGAGAACCATGCGCTTTAAGAGGGGCGGCGGAGCAAAACGTTTTTCGCGGAATTCGTTGAACATGATCTCGGCGATGTAGTACGTGGTGTCGAGGCCGACGAAATCGCCGAGCGTGAACGGCCCCATCGGATAGCCGAGGCCGAGTTTCATCGCGTTGTCGATGTCCGTGATGGAGCCGACGCCTTCTTCGAGCGCGCGGATCGCATCGAGCATGTAGGGGACCAATAAGCGATTGACGATGAAGCCCGTCTTGTCGGACGCGCGCACCGGCGTCTTGCCGAGTTGCTTACTAAATTCGACGCATTGCTCATAAACCTGTTCATCGGTCAGGATCGTGCGGACGACTTCGACGATTTTCATCAGCGGCACGGGGTTGAAGAAATGAAGACCGACGAAACGTTTTTGTCTTGCGGCGGAAGTCGCGATCATCATCTCCGTGATCGAGAGCGAGGAAGTATTCGACGCAAAGATCGTCTCCGGCTTGCAGAGTTGGTCGAGCGTTTGATACGTCTCGCGTTTCGTGTCGAGATTCTCAATGATCGCTTCGATGATGATGTCGCAATCGGCGAGGTCTGCAAAATTCGTCGTCCCCTTGAGCCGCCCGCGAATTTCTTTCTGTTGTTCGGCGGTGATCGTTCCCTTCTCGGCAAACTTCGCGAGCGATTTTTCAATACCGGCAAAACCGCGCTCGCACAATTCGTCCGACACTTCGCGGACGACCACATCAAACCCGGCGCTCGCGGCGGTCTGCGCGATGCCCGCTCCCATTAGGCCGCACCCCAACACGCCAACTTTTTTAATTTCCATCCTGATTCAATTCTCCTGTTTTGATTTCTTTTGCAAAAAACATCAAAGACCGCTGTGGCAATTCGTTGCGCTCGTCATTTCTTGGTGTTAGTTGCCGGCGGCGCTGTGCCATCTTGCTGGTTGGGTGGCGTCTGTGGTTGCTCTTGAATGATGATCCCGTAGTTTTGGCCTTCGGTCTTGACCCACTCATCCGAACGTTGCTGCCACTGTGAGTAATCCGCGACGATTTGGTTGAGTTCCTGCTGCCGCCGCTTAGGATTGCGCTCTTTCGGTGCGCCGGCGCTGAAATCACGCGCTCTGACGATCAATCCCTTGAGATCGTTCCGCAATTGATCCGCCTTGCTGTCCAAATGCGACGCACGGTCGAGAGCTTCAATTGCTTGCTCGGTATTGCCGGCCTTTCCGTTGAGCGCTGCCACGAAAGCCTGCCGCCCGCCGTTGATCGCGTTGATGTACGCGACGGCGTTAGTCGCATTGCTGTCAAATAATTGCTCCGCCGCGTTCTCGAAATTCGGGCGCGCGTCGCCGAGATGTCGCGCGACTTGCACGAAGCTGGCGACGACGAGCAGGAGTAGCGCTGTCTGGACGGCGTGCCAAAAAATAGAGACCGGGCCGCGCTCGCCCGGACGCTTGTAGCCGATAAAGAGCGCGAGCAGAATGCCGGCGACGAAGCCGCCCATGTGTCCTGCGTTGTCGATGAAGCCGCGACCCAGATAGCCGATAAAGATATTGATCAGCACCATCGGCAACAACCCGAAACCGAACGCTTTGCGAAAACCCTCCGGCAGTTCGTGGCGAAATTTAATGCCGAAGACCAGCAACACTCCGACCAACCCGAACAACGCGCCCGACGCGCCCGCCGTCGGCACGTCGTCAGACTTGAACAGAAAACGCCCGACGGCGTTTGTCTGCCATTCGGGCTGCACGCTGTAATAACTCGCCACGAAGCCTGCGATCCCCGTCACGATCCAAAAAAAGACGAACTTCGCCGAGCCGTACAAGCGCTCCACATATGGCCCTAGTATCCACAGCCCGTACATGTTGACCAGCAAGTGAAACGGAATCACCGCGCCCGGCATACTGACATGCAAAAAGATCGGTGCGATCAGTCGCCACCACTCACCCGCGTTGATCAGAGCGTTAAGTTTCGCGCCGTAGGCCACCAACACTTCGCCATAAGCCC
>JALZKK010000111.1 GCA_030859285.1 Acidobacteriota bacterium
CTTCGTGCGCTTCGTGGTTAATCCTTCTTTGTTCCCTCGTCAACGCCGCGAGTACCGCGCGAGTGTGACGGGGAAGACGCGGACGCCTTCCGGCGCTTGGTCGGCGGTGACGAGATTGGTCCCTTCAAGGAGAATCTCGTTGGCCTTGCGGTGGTAGAGAGCTTCGTTGAGTTTGTTGTCGGGATTGACGACCGCGCCTTTCAGTTCGAGGCCGGCGAAGAGACCTTTGCTGCGCGAATAAGACAGGATGCCGGCGTCGAGCGTCAGGTTGGTGGTCGCGCTCGCCGCGCGCCCGACGGGGCCGGCGGCGACGCTGGCCTCGCCGCCCATCTCGAACTTGTCTTCCAACAGTCCCTTGATCGCCGACTCGTTCATAAAGAGCAAGACGAAGTCGGTCTTCGACGCCCCGATCTGTGCGCCAATGCTGCCGCCGCCCATGTTAAAGAATGCGGGCGCGCTCCATCCGCCATTGATGCGGCGGCTGATCACGCCGCTGCCGCCGCGCCCGCCGACGACGAACCCGGCCTTCAACACGCCGGGAAAAACCGCGACCGCCTCGGCACGGTCGAGCAATTCTTTCGGAATCTGATTATCGCGCGCGCCCATGATCTGCTCGAAGACGCGCGCGGCGTTCGCGGCCCGCTTCGTCGCCTCGCGCGCGCGCTTGGCGTCAACCGCCGGATCAGGATCGGAAGCGCGCCGCTTGCGTCCCTCCTGCCCTTGCGCGGCGACGACAACCAGCAGCGAGACGAGTAACATGACGACGGATGTTCTGCCAGTAGCTTTCAGTAATTTCATCTGCACTTAATTTAATCCTTCCAGTTCGAGAATAAGCCCACTCGTTGATTTGTCGAGAAGAGAGAACAGCTTTTCACCACAGAAGCGCGGAGGCTTCGCAGAGTTCATGCGGAGAGTTGCGCGCCATTTAAGAATGCTGCTGATCTCAAATTTGAATTTCAGATTTGAGATCGATGTTCTGCTCTGTGCAACCTCCACGCCCTCGCAGTGAAAACATCTCGCATCTCAAGCGCACGTTACTTGTATCGCACTCCCGCGTCAAAACGAAATGCTATAGCTCATGCCCGGCTCGCGTCCGCGTACCATGACGAGCGACAGGACATGTCGTTCGTAAGAAAAACTAAAGAGCGGATGCACATGCACGCCGTTGTAGGTGACGAGCGCGGAAAAGTGTTTATTAAACGTGACGTTGACGCCGCCGACGGGACGGAGTTTCTTCTCGAAAGTCCCATAAGCCAGCCCAGCGTAAGGCGCAAGGGGCAGCCCCGTCGCGCGGCGCAGACTTTTGCCGATTGTCAGCGAAAAGGATTGTCCCGAAGGCGTGCCGATGCGGTCGGAACTGGTCCCCACAACAATCGCCGGACGGCGCTTCGTCTCCGTCAAGACGAGGAAGTTGGCAATCGGCGCAACCTCGCCGACGCGCGGGTTATATTCGACGCCCGCAGTCAAGCGCGGATGAAATCGATAAGTCAAAGTCGTGCGGACGCTGGCGCGCGGGACTTGGTTCGAGAGCAACCGCAGCCCAAACGTCCAACGCTCTTGATTTTCATTTTCTGCCCCGCTCACGGCGCGGCCCTCACCCGGTCACAGCGGTCAACTCGGCACGCTCGAAGTTTCCTCCGCAGACGCTTCAGTAGATTTACTTTTCTTTTCAGCCTCTTCCCCAACTGTCGCAGCGGGAGTGCTTGACGAGGCAGCAGCCGTGTCAGACGACGGCGCTAAAAGTGCGTCGAGTTGTCCCTTCACTTCGGATGCTTTGACGACCCGGCCCGAAGTCCACTTGATTTTTCCTTCGCGGTCGATGATCGCCGTGCCGGGTAGCGCGGGACCAAGCCCGAACTTTGCCATGTCTGCGACGGTCGCGCCGAGCCAGACGGGAAAGTTCAACTTCGTCTCTTTGATGAATTGCAAAACCTTCGCGCGATCACCTGCCGGATCAGCCGATGCGCCGATCACCTGCACGCCGAGCGCGGCATACTCGTTTTGCATCGCGGCCAGATCGGGCATTTCTTTGCGGCACGGCGCGCAGTAAGTCGCCCAAAAATTCAAGACCACGACGCGCCCGCGAAACTGGCTCAGGCGTTGCGCGACGCCGGAGAGATCGGGTAAAGCCAGTTCGGCTTCCGCCCCAATCGCGTTCGCCTGCTGCGTCTCGGCGATGGACGGCGCGAGAACTGTGAGCGCATCGACTTTCACGAAGCGCCGCCCACCGCGCTCGCGCACTGGTCCCATGACTTCCACGCGCCGCCCGATGAACTCTAGCCAATTCTCGCCCGGCCTTTTGAACTTGCCATCTTCGAGTTGATAGAGCGTGGTCGAGCCTGTGCCGTTCATCACGGCCAGCAGCGTCGGATCGCCATTCGCGATGCACGCTTGCGCCTTCGCCAGATCGTCAACCGTGCCGTAAGGCACAGTCCGGCGATCTTCACGCGCCCAACAATCTTCGCAACAAACGATCTGCCCTTCGAGCTTCGGTGGCTGGCTCTGCGCCGCAACATCCGACGGCAGCAAATAGCAAATGATGACCAGACAAAAAGCTAAACCGCACCACAAATTTTTCATTGATGATTACCTTGCTGAGAAAGGGTTTGCTCGGAAGATAAGCCACCGAGAACACCGCAGCGCA
This sequence comes from Acidobacteriota bacterium, assembly GCA_030859285.1. Classification (GTDB taxonomy): domain Bacteria; phylum Acidobacteriota; class Blastocatellia; order Pyrinomonadales; family Pyrinomonadaceae; genus JACCRA01. The sequence continues at coordinate 2,645 of JALZKK010000111.1, forward strand.
CAGAGCAAGCACGCGCACCAGCCGGCGGTTCTTTCTCTGAGTCCTATGTGATCTCTGTGGCTTGTCCGATCTCTTCAGGATGAAACGACACTGAATTCAAGAGTGGCACGCGCCGCCTTCGCAACACGCTTTGCCGCGCAAGGCTTCGATGCCTTCGCGCGCGATGATGGGGACCATCACGAGCGCCGCGAACGCATCGGCCCACCACCAGCCCAACAGCGCGTTCAACAACAGCCCACCGAGCAAGATCGCCGACAGATACGTACACAATTCCGTCTGCTTCGCGTCGGCGCGCAAGGCCGCGCTTTTGATGTTACGCGCCACTTCCCTTTTAGCGCGGGCCAGCAGCGGCATGACGACAAGCGACGCCGCCGCGAGCAAGATGCCGGGCAGGCTCTCTTCCGGCAGCTCGCGCCGCCACAGCGCGAGAATCGAGTCGTAACTGACGTAAGCCGCCAGCGCGAGGAAGCTCACGCCGACGATGCGTAAAGTGATGGCTTCCATCCGTTCGCGGCGCGATTCATCGATATCGGCGCGGAGCCGCCAGAGCAACGCGACACCCGAAGTGACTTCGATCAAACTGTCGAACCCGAACCCGACAAGGGCAATGCTCCCAGCGACGAGACCGGATGCGATGGCGATCAATCCTTCCAGACTGTTGTAAGTAATCGTGAAGTATTCGAGCTTGAGTCCGCGCTTGACGTTTTGCGCTCGCGCCTCCCTGCCCATCTCGATCACATGTTGGCTCATCGTTGTCTCCCGAACGATCACATAATCGCCCACACATCGCAAACGCTCGACGTTTCACGGTTGCTGCGAGTACTGCTCGATGATCTGCGCGCGGATTTGTTCCGGCGTTAGCTTCTGCTCTTTGTGCAGCTTGTAGGCCAGCAGAGCTTCATCGACGCAGACGGCGCACTGCGAAGCGTGCGTGTCCACGAAGCAACTGTGCAGGCTCTTGTGGCCGAAGGCTTCGTCGCAATAGCAATAACACGGCAGTTGCGCGATGGTCTGCGGTATCTCTTTCACGGCTTGATAGGCGGCGCGCGTCTTCCCGGAAAATTGCGCGGGCGACAAGGTCGATAGCAAACGCTTCGCGTCCTTCGCCGTTTGATGCGCGGGGACGCGCGTTGCGTCCTGTGGCCCGTGTTGATGACCTTCGTGCGCGTCGAAAGCCGGCGGCGGCACGGTCGTCTGTGCGATGCTCTCTTGCCGTTGCTGTTGCGGCGCACTCGCCGCGCTGCCTTGTTGTTCCGCGTTCGCGCCGCAGCCTTGCAGCATCACAACCGCCGTCAACAACAGGCCGTATGTTAGCGCAATTTTTAACTTATTCGTCTTCATGTAAAGCTGCTCCTTCAGCAATGTTTGGCGTCAGAACTTTTTGAACCACAGAGACCGGAGAGGCACAGAGAAGGCCAAGAATGAGCGATGAAGAATGAGCGGGAAGCAATTGTCTTCCATTCATCATTCATCATCCTGCATTCCTCATTTCTTCTCTGCGTCTCTGTGTCTCTGTGGTGAATCATCATCCCACATCCCCTGCGTTTCGATTTAGTGATTGCCGTGCGTCGTGCCGCCGTGATTCATCGACATTTTTCCGGGCCGCACGCGGACGAAGAATTTATACGAGGTCGGGTTGCGTCCGTAAAGCTGATCGAGGAGCGCGGGCTTTGAATAGAAAGTCATGTCGCCGCCGACGCCGATGGAGAGTTTATCCATCTCCCACACATCACGCACGTAGCCGAAAGTGTACGCGCCGATGCGGAATTGCGGATGCTCGAAGTCGTGATCAAAACCGAGCAGTTCGAGGTCTTCATGGCGCAAGAGGTCTTTCTTATCGACGAGTTCGAGCCGCGTGTAGAAATAATTCTTGTCGATGAATTTAACGGTCGTCTCAAACGTGTAGCCGTTCAAGTTGAACAACTCGCCGTCGTGCGTCTCGTGGTTGCGGCCCCAGATGAAGGCCGTCGCCAGATTGCCGCGCGCGAACGAGCGATTGTACTGCACGGAGGCTGTCGTCCGCCGCGTGTCGCCCGGCTCTAACGCTTCCGGGTTTCGCAAAAAGCCGTGGCTGATCTGGAACGCCCAATTCTTGTTCGGCGCGAAACTTAGACGCGCCGAGCGCGAGTTCCACGGATTATACTCGAAGTCATAACGATTCTCGTCCGGCTCGCGCCCGTTGAAGATCGAGCCTTCGAGCTTGAACCAACGATAAGTAAAGCCGGTCGTCAAGACGCCGAAGGAAATGTGCGTCGAATCTTGTAAGTGATGCGTCAGTGGCGCAGACGGATTTTCCATCGCCGACGCGCGGTGCATGAAAGCGACCGGCCCTAACGCCGGCTCGCCGGGATAACCAAAGTAAGTGAACCAAGTCCCGCGCTCGCCGAGCGGCATGGTGTATTGCGCCGACAGTTCCATGAAGAGATCGTGCGGGTGCTGCGCGTCGATCAACGGGCGACCGCGAAACGTCTCGCCGGTTTGAAAGAGCAGGGGCGAACCGCCGCGCGGAAAGGTGAACGGCTCGAAGCTGAACATGCCGCGCAGTTGCAGCGTCCCCGGCCCGATACGGCGATAAGCCATCGGCATCAACCAATTCGCCGACTCGAATTTCGTCACGCCGCGCGGCCCGCCCTGCGCGTTGACGCCAATCTTCGCTTCGCCGTGCAGCATCAACAGCCAATCGCCTGCGCGCCGGTGCCACATGTGCATCGGCGTCGTTGCGGGCTGCCAAGCCGTCCCCGGTCCCATCTGTCCCATCGGCATGAAATTGCTCTGGCTCCGGCCCACGCGCACGCCCATCTCGTCGCCGGACATCACCATAATGTCATCAGCATCTACAGCCATCGCGTTCGTCTCTGTGCCGCCCGCGCCGGTGTTGTGGCCGCTGTGCGTGTCGTGCGCGGGTTGTGCTGCCGGCGTGGGCCGGGCTGCATCCGTCGAGGGAACAGGCGCGGGCGGACCGACATTGTGGCCGCCGTGCTCCATCGCTTTGGTCCCCTCAGTCGCGTTCTCAACCGGCGAAGGCTGCTCTTTCGGCAGATTGCTATGCCCGCCGTGCTTCTCCGGCGCGGGCGACGCGCTTTGCGGCGCGGTCTCATTTGCCGGCGCGGGCGTGGTGTGTTGTGTGTGCGGCGTGCCGGCGTGCGGCTGTGTGGTTTGCGTTGCGGGAGTTTGAGTCTGCTGCCCGTCGCTCATCGGCGAAGGGGCCGGTTGTGCCGCGTGAGGCGTGCTGTGTGTGGCATGAGTTGAGGCCGGCGCGCTTTGATTTTTTGTCGCCCGGCGGGCTGCCGTCGTCGTTTTCTTGCGCGGCGCAGCCTTTTTCTTTTTGACTGCGCGCTTCGCCGCCGGCTGCACGTGTCCGCCGTGCTGATCGTGCTGTTGTGCTTGTCCTATCGCCGCCGCGCTCGCCATGAAGACGAGCAGGGACAGCGCGGTGAGCCGCTTTCTCAAATTGAATGTGTTGAATTTCGACGTTTCCATAATCATCCTCTCAAGTGAATCCTGCGCCGGCGAAAGCTGCCAAATCATCTTTCGCACGGTGGCTGAAACTTTCCGGGTTTGAAATGCACGCGGAGAGACGCGCCGCCAATCTCTTGAGACGCGGTGCGCTGGAGAGGGATTTAGATGAGAAAGATGCTGATCAGCAGATGCCGGCGCGCGACTGGCGGCGGCGCGTGTTGAGTCGGGGCAATTGTGAAGAACGGGATGAACGTAGCAGCAGTTAATTTTTCCGCGCGCGGCGTTGGCGTCAGCAATTCGCGCTTGGCCTTGCTCTGCTCGCGCGCAGTGGCAGTGGCTGGAATTTGTTCGGAGCGGCTGAGGCAGTGCGCGCAGGAAGAGTCGCCGGAATCGTTGGCGGTTGCCAGCGCGTCTGGCGTTTCAGTTTGTGCGCCCGCGTCGTTCGTCATCGCGTGCGGAGTGTCAGCTTGATGCTGCTCCGCCGCGCTTGCGTGATGAGATGAGAGCTGCTCTTTCGTCTGGCAATGCTCTGAAGTTTTCGCCGTCTCCGCTAAACGCGCGCGACAGCACTCGTGATCTTCCATCGCGGCGGAGACCGCGCCCGTTCCATGCGCGCACACGGCAGCCGCCACAATGCGGCCCGCGCCGCCGATGGCAAGCACGGAAACGAAACCGATGATGAGAGTTAAACGCCGCATGAGAAAAGAATTTAGGATGCCCTGCAACCTTGTTCCAGTTGCAGCCAATTTAGCACGCGCCGCGCGCCCGCGCCTAACGGCAACGCCCCGCACAGACGAGCCTTTTTCGCCCGGATCGATTGCCGCTCATAAAAGCGCCTCGCCTCGATTCCGCCGGAAGCCGCGCCCTCCTCGATCCCCAATCCCCCGCTTGCGCCTGACGCGCAAATTGTGTGGCCGTTTTCGACAGGTGGACATTGTAAATCCTGTAGCCGCCTACAGAGTCAAGTCTCGCTTGCGATTTTTTTTCAGATGACAATTTGACCGCGCCGCGAGAACGATGCGACCATGCCACTGCATAATTTTCCAAACTGTATCGAGCAATGAGGAGGAAACAACCAGTGGAGATCGATCCGAATAAAGTCGTCACGCAGGAAGAGACCGGCGAGGCTGCGCCTATCGATCAAGTCGAAGGGCGCGTCGAAGCCGAGATGAAACGCCTCGAAGGGCAGGCCAAAGAGAGAGTCGCGCACGGCCTCCAAGACGAAGAATTAGAACGCGAAGGGCGCGAGCTGAAAGAAGAAGGTGAGGCCGAACTAAACAAACAGGAATGAACTTCGGGATCAGGCCGCTCGCGCGGGACGCCGAAACCACGCAAGTTCTCGATGAAAGGCACGCTCGCCTCGCGGACTGTTCCAATCACTCCCGCGCGAGGTCAACAGTCAGGCGGTGTGCCGGGAGCTTTATGCCAAAGCGTACTTCAGTCCGACCTCGTAGGTTTTACGTCCCATCAAAACGACAGCAAACGACTTGAACGAAACTAAGAAGCTGTTTGAAAAATCATATTGGCTTGAGCCTGCGAAGCATCAAGCGTGTCATGGCGATGTAGATCATCGTTTCGCTGGTGTCAGTCAGCACTTCATAGTCTTTGCTCAAGCGGCGATGGA
>JALZKK010000136.1 GCA_030859285.1 Acidobacteriota bacterium
ACGCGCTGACGCCCTCAACGCTTTCTACGGCAACACCGTCCTGCGCGATGAACCGATCAACAAAACTTCTTTCAGCACAGAGCCGCCACAGGAGCAACCCAAACCGCCGCCGATCACTCCGAAGAACAGTCCGGATCGCCCGCAGCTCAACGAGTAGAATTTAAGCCGTATGCATACGACGATAGTTTCCCGCCACACACATTTTATCGCGCTCAGTCTCGCCGTCATCTTCGTCTTGCTCGTCGCCACTAGCGCCGGCGCGGCGCGGCAGTCGCAGCGCGAATCTCTAACGCCGCAAGAGATCGAATTAGTCCGCGACAGTCAAGAGTTAGACAAGCGCACGCAAGTTTTCATCAAAGCTGCCGAGCGCCGCCTCCTGAGTGTGATTGATCCGCAGGCCGCGCAGTCGAAGCAAACGCCCAAAGAGATCGAGAAATGGGGCGAGTTGCCGCAGCGCACGCGCGCCGAACTGCTCTCCGACATTGCGCGCATTCTCGACGAAGCGATCACCAACATCGACGACACCGCCGCGCGCAGTCCCGATAGTCCCCTCCTTCCGAAAGCCGTCAAGCAACTGGCCGCAGCCTCCACACACTTTCTCACCCAACTCACGCCGCTGCGCGACAGCGCGACCGAAGGGCGAGAGCGCGAGTCGCTCGAACAAGCCCTCGACGAGATGCAAGAGATCATCGAAGCGGCAAAGAAAATCCCGGACGTAAAAAGCGAGAAATAAGGTTTGAGAGTATTTGTGCTGTGATCAGCGACACGTTCTTGCTGGGAGCGCGGGCATCTTGCCCGCAAGCTCGCGTGAGCGAGCTAATGATTTCGCGTAGCCACTCGCAAGCATCTTGATCGCTCGACCTTTGTTCGCGCTGACGCGCTCAAGGCGGGCAGGGATGCCTGCGCTCCCAGCACGCGCCCTCTTTTATTTTCCGTCTCTCAGCACATCAACGGCTCGTCTGATCGCCGCTGTGATTCGGCTCGCCGCTTCACGGGCGTTGGCGGCGTTGCGATCTTCGATGGCTTGGCGCAGGTCTGGGAGCGGCTGTGCGGCATAGCCGGTGTAAAAACCCGGCGCGTAAATCTGATGCTTGTACCAATCGCGTCCGCGCAAGCCGCGTTCGTCGGTCAAGGCGCGCTCGGCGGCGATGAGGCTGTCGTTGATGCGCCGCAGACGCACGACAGCGCGCGGGTTGGCATCGTCGGCGCGCACGCGGGTTCGCTCGCTCTCTGCCAACGCCTCGCCCTGACGTTCACGGACGCGCTTGGCTTCTTCTTCCAAATCTTTAGCGGCGTCAAGCATGGCTGCGGTGTCGAACGAGTCAACGAGTTTGCGGCGCGCGGCGGTCTTTTGCGTCTCGGTGATAAATTCGCGGATCGCGCGGGCGTACTCGGCGTAATCGAAGGGCAGCGCGGGCGCGTCGGCGAGGCGCAGCGCGATGGTCCCCCACAATCGCGCTGCGGTCGGGTGATATTCAAATTTTGGATCGCCGAACTTCGACATCCAAGCGAACGAGTCGTAAGCCGAATGATAAACGCCGTAGTCGCCGCCAAAGCCCATATCGAGCGCGGCGACGCCGAGATGTTGCAAGAACGGCGTGTAGTCAGAACCCGATCCGAGCGCGCCGATCCGCGCTTCGGCAATCGGCGTATCCGTGCCGGCTTCGGCGCTCGTCAGAACCGCTTCCGGCTGCGACTCACGGCTGCGATCTTGCCACGCTTGATAGACGCTCTTGCCGGTCTTCGGATCGCGCACGTCGCGCGTTGCGGCGCGGATCAACTTCCACATTGTCGGCACGGACGACGCGCCGAAGTTCGCGCCCGACACCGCCGAGTCCATGTTGAGATAAGCGACAGCTTTTTCTTTCAACTCCGCCGCGTATTCTTCCGCCCACTCGGTCGAGCCGATCAAGCCTTGTTCCTCCGCATCCCAACTGCCGAAGATGATCGTGCGGTTCGGCTTCCAACCGTCTTTCAACAACTGTCCAAAACCGCGCGCCACTTCGAGCATCGCCGTCGTGCCGCTATTCGGATCGACCGCCCCGAACGTCCAAGCGTCGCGGTGGTTGCCGAGAATCACCCAACGCTCTTTCTCGTCCGTCCCATCGATGCGCGCCATCACGTTCCAGATCGTCTTGAGTTGAAAATCCATGTCGGTCTTCAAGCGCACGCGCACGTCCGTTGTCCCCCCGACGTGATATGCGAACGGTAGCCCGCCCTGAAATCCCGCCGGTCGCACGGGGCCGCGCAAAGGCTTCAACAAACGTTCCGCATTGCCGTAAGAGATCGGCTGCACCGGAATGCGCGGTAGATTCCCAGCCTCTTCCACTTTCAAACGCGGCGTGCCGGGAATCGCGGGCTGGCCCGGCGTCAACGGATCGCCGGGATACTGGAAGATAAACATCACCGAGCCGCGCTGTCCCGAAGAAGCCGGACGCCACGGCCCGTTCGGATACACATCGCCCTGCATGTAACCGTCGTCCGCTGGATCGGAATAAATGATCAATCCAATCGCGCCGTTCTCCTCCGCCACCTTCGCCTTCACGCCGCGAAATGAACGCCCGTAACGCGCAATCGCGATCTTCCCCTTCACCTCGACGTTCAACTTTTTCAGTGCCGCGTAATCGTCCGGCAAACCATAGTTCACATACACGAGCGGCGCGGTCACGTCGCCCGTTGCACTGTAACCGTTGAACAAAGGAATAATTCGCGGGTGCGATGAAGACGGGTCTTGCGGCAACACCGCTTCCTGCAAATTCAGACGCTCACGGCGAGGAGCGATCAATTCAATAATGCTCGGACGCTTCGGGAACGGCAGCAGCACTTGATACTCTTTCAACTCCGCGTTGATGCCGTTGGCGCGAAACTGATCGCGAACGTACAGCGCCGTCTGGTAATCTTCGGGCGTGCCGGCAACGTGCGGCGCAATCGTCAAACGCCGCAGATGTTCGCGCGCCGAAGCGGACGCCGGCACGGTGCGAAACTTCTCTTCGCGCTGCCTTTGAACGTTTGAGCCTTCGACAGTGAAGCCTTCGAGCGCGTTCGTCTCGCGCGTCTGCGCGACGGCGCGCGGCGCGGTTGCCGTGAAGATCAGATTGGTGGTAAGAATCAGCGCGAGCCAGACGCGCGTGTGTGCTTTCATGGATGTCTCTCCCTGAGCAAAGAAGGTAGCGAACTGCGATGTGCTTTTCAGCGTAAAGCGAGTTTACGCGATCAGCCGGGCGCTGCGTAAGAGCAGATGCGCGGCTTGTTCGTTCTCGGAAAATTAGTTAAGCCATAGAGTTCACAGAGGGCTCAGAGTAGAATAGAAATTTCATTTATCATTTCTCTGTGCGCTCTGTGTTCTCTGTGGCTGATCTTCGGCGAGTTCAGCCAATACTGAAGGGTTAAAGAAAACGAGCAAAAATTATGGACAACCGATATTATCC
>JALZKK010000174.1 GCA_030859285.1 Acidobacteriota bacterium
TGCGACATCAATGAAATGTGCGCGACGAGGCTCCCTTCGGCCAGCAAGTTGCCGGGAATCCAGACGATGCTCGTGTAACGTCCCGCCGGGCGCGGCTGCCTGCGCCATTCCGTTCCCGTGTCGTGCGTGCTGAAGACCTGCGTGCCTGCTTCGTTGACGAACTCAACGACAGGCGAGAGGACGTGTCCGCTTGCGAGGACATCGTAGATGACTTCGACGCCGAATGTCCGGCGGATGTCAACGGCGGAAACTGTCTCGTCCTCTTCCGTCCGCACGCGCACGCGGCAGAGGCGCGCGATCTCATTGCCCGGCGCTTGCGCGTCATCCGTCCAATCACGTTCGGCTCCGGTCTGCCAACTCGATCTCAAGTAATCGTTGACCACTTGCTGCGGCAATCCGTCGCCGACGATCTGCCCGCGCTCCATCAAGAGTGCGCGCCGGCACAGCCGCGTGATCGCGGGCATATTGTGCGAAACGAAAAAGATGGTGCGTCCTTGCTGCCTGATCTCGTGCATCTTGTCGAGGCACTTTTGCTGAAATGCAGCATCACCGACGGCCAGCACTTCGTCCATGATCAGAATCTCCGGCTCGAGGTGCGCCGCGACCGAGAAGGCGAGCCGGACGTACATCCCCGACGAATAAAACTTGACCGGCGTTTCGATGAATTGTTCGATCTCGGAGAAAGCGACGATCTCAGCGAACTTGCGAGCGATCTCGACGCGCGACATCCCTAGGATCGCACCACTCAAAAAAACGTTCTCGCGCCCGGTCAATTCTGGGTGAAAGCCCGTCCCGACTTCGAGGAGCGAGCCGACGCGACCATAAAGCGCGACTTGCCCGGTCGTCGGCTTAGTAATCCGCGAGAGAATTTTCAACAATGTGGACTTGCCCGCGCCGTTATGTCCGATGATCCCGATCAGTTCGCCGGGCTGCACTGTGAGATCGATGTCTTTGAGCGCCCAGAGTATTTGCCGCCCGTCGCTTGACGCGCTGTCCCGCAGACGCTTGAAAGGCGCGGTGATGACGCCGCCGAGCATGTCACGGAAAGTGAAAAAGCCGGGATGCAGCCCGCCGATGCGGTAGCGTTTGCTGACGTTCTCGATCTTAACGATGGGCTTCATCAGTCGCGTTTTCAAATCACGTCGGCGAAAGTGTCTTCGGTGCGGCGGAAGACGTAGAACGCTAACGCGAGTAGTCCCACGATCAACGCGGCAGAGATGATGATCATCGGCCAGTCGAAGCCCCGTCCGGCGAGTGCAGCGCGAAAGCCTTCCAGCACGCCGGTCAAAGGGTTCACCGCGAGCAGCCAACGCCAACGCTCCGGCACGATGCTCGCCGGATAAATCACCGGCGACGCGAACAACCAAAATTGAATCATGAACGGCAACACGTGGCGCAAGTCGCGATACTTCACCGTCAGCGCTGAGACGAGCAGCCCCGTGCCGAGCGCGAGCAGCAGCGTCAGTCCCACGAACAAGGGCAACAGCAGCAGCCCCCACATCAACGCAACGCCGTAATAAAGCGCGAGCGCGACGAGAATCAACGAGGCAATCGCCAAATCGACCAATCCGGCCCCGATGGCCGCCGCCGGAATGAACATCCGCGGGAAATAAACTTTCGTGATGAGGTTCGTGTTGGAGATGAGACTGCCCGTGCTGTTGATGACGCCGTTCGAGAGGAACGTCCAGAGCAACAGACCCGAATAAGCGAAGAGCGGATAAGGCAACGCCGGCCCCGTGTCGAACTGCGCCAGCCGGTTGAAGACGAGTGTGAACAGCAGCATCGTAAAAAGCGGCTGAATGATCACCCACGCCACGCCCAACAACGTCTGCTTGTAACGCACCTTGATGTCGCGCAGCGTGAGAAAGTAAAGCAGCTCGCGGTAAGCCCAGAGATCGCCGAGGTTGAGTTGCACACCGGTCTCTTCCGACTTGATCAGGACGAGCGGCGCGTCGGGCAAAGGAGCATGAGCAGTCGCTTCAGGCGGCTTAATCTCGGCGCGCGGGCTGATGGCCGGGACCGCCTCGAAATGGCGGCTTGTCGTTTCGCTGTTCGGCAAATCCATTGGCGTACAATCTGCGGCGTGTGCCTGATCGCGTGGCGAGCGGTCTCGAAGCAAGTGGTCAGTCTAGTTATCGTCAAGAGGGGCGTCAAGACAGGCTTTCGGGACACGAGCGCGCCAATTGAGTAGCAGCCGTTAATGTCAATGCTCAACATGAGCTGGGAGCGCGGGCGTCTCGTCCGCCAAGCTCGCTGCCAGCGAGCTGACCAACTCTCGCTGATATTCAATATCGAATGATCACGCCATCGTTGTTCGCGCTCTGAGCGCTCACGGCGGACGAGACGTCCGCGCTCCCAGCACGCGCGGCCTTTTCTTAGACACCTTGACAACCGTCTATGCCAATCTCTGCCGCGCGCTACTCAGACAACGAACCGTACCGCTCGCCTGCGCGCCGCCGTGCGGAAGACTTGTACCAACGCATTAGTCGATGCGGCGCAATCAATCCGAGAGCTAAACGCGCTGCCGCGCCGGGCGAAGGCACGCCGCGCCAACCGCCGAGCGCGAGTTTCGCGGCTTGCCACTTCTCGCCGCGCCGCATCAATTCTTCGGCGCTGCGGAAATCGGCCAACGCTTGGAAGGCGCGCAATTCATGCGCGTGCAAATTGAGCGCGGGAGCGACGCGACGCTGGGCCGCCAAACGCTCGCGCCGCATCAACGTCAAGTCGAGGCTGGTGTTCTGCCCATGCACGCGCCACGCCGAGAGGACGCGCGGATCGAAGGCGAACTCACCGTCGGCGCTGAGTCGCAAGTACAACTCATAATCTTCGAGCCGCGCCGCCTCGTTCCAACCGTATCGCGCCAGCGCGTCGCGGCGATACATGACGGTCGGACTGAGCGGCGCGAGCGTCTCCAACAGCATTCGCCGCACGTCGCCATCGCGGTAGCGCGCCCAGTCCGTCGTGCAATCGGTGATGCGCTCATCGGCGTCGATGGTGTAAGCGTTGCCGTAGGCGAGGACTGCGCTTGCGCGTGCCGCGAGCGCTTCGACGCGGGCGCGCAAAAATCCCGGCAACCATAGATCGTCAGAGCCGAGATAAGCGAACAAGCAGCCCCGGCTGCGACGCAAGCCTTCATTAAGCGTCGCGCTCAAGCCGCGATTCGCGCGCGCGAGCAGTTCACACGGGAACGGGCAATCTCGCAACACGCGCTCGATGAGCTGCGACGAGCCATCGCGCGAGCCGTCGTCGATCACGGTCAGTTCGAGCGGGGCCAGCGTCTGCTTGAAGATGGAGCGCAGGCACTTTTCGATGAACGGCGCGTGGTTGTACGAAGGCACGACGACCGAGACTGCGGCAGATTGATCTTTGTTCGTGCGACTGTGTTGGATGTCAGTTGCTGTAGCTGGCGCTTCGTTCATCAGCCCGTTATAGTGGCGCTTTTGCGGGCATGAGAGTAATGCACATTCTCGATTCGCTCAACCGCGGGGGCGCGGAAATGTTGGCGCTCGACGTGTGCCGCAACGCGCGCCGAAATAATTTAGAACTGACATTCGTGGCGACCGGCGGCGGCGAACTAGAAGACGACTTCCGCCGCTCCGACGTGGACTTCGTGCGCTTGCGACGACGCGCGCCGGTCGATTTCGCGCTGGCCGCGCGGCTGCGTGAGATCATGCAAGAGCGCGCCGTGCAGTTCGTCCACACGCATCAAGCGGTCGAGTGCCTTCATGCTTATCTGGCGGCGTTGGGGACCAAGACGGCGCGGGCGATGAGCTTTCATCTCTGCGCCGCCGACGCCAAGAACCGGCTCGCGTTGAGATGGCTCGCTCCGCGCATGGAAGCCAACATCGCTGTCAGCCGCGATCTCTTATCCTGCCTGAAAAAGGAAAGCGGCTTCGCAAAACGCGCGCGGAATTTTCACGTCATCTATAACGGCGTGGACGCCGGGCGTTTGCAAAGTGCGGGCGGCGACTTGCGCGCCGAGTTGGGACTCCGCGACGATGAACTGCTGCTCGGCATGGTCGGGAATTTTTACGCCGGCGCGCGCAAGGATCAATTGACAGTGTGCCGCGCGCTGCCCGCGCTTTTGCGCTGCGCGCCGCACGTGCATTTCGCGTTCGCCGGCGCGCGCGCGCCCACTGCGCCGCGCATGTACGACGATTGCGTGAGCTTCTGCGAACGAGAGGGAATCAGCCGCCATGTACATTTCTTGGGCCCGCGCGCCGACATCCCCGACGTGCTGCGCGCGCTCGATCTCTTCGTCTTCTCGTCGTTGCAAGAAGGGATGCCGATTGCGGTCATCGAAGCGATGATGCTCGGCGTCCCGGCGGTCGTCTCAGACATTCCGCCGCTCTTGGAAGTAACGGGCGAAGGCCGTCACGCCGCAGTTTTCCGCACCGGCGATGCCGGCGAGCTAACGCGGCTGTTGCTCGAACTCGTCACCGATCCTCAGCAACGCGCGCGGCTTGGCGAAGAGGCGCAACGATGGGCGATAGACCAATTCAGCATTGACGCGCACATCGCCAACCTGAAAGATTTGTACCGCTCTGTGGTTCAATCGTCCATCCATTGAGGAAAGGGAATGATGCCGCGTGCGGATTTTGCTGGGAATGCCGGACAAGGATTCTCTCGGCGGGCCGATTGCCTGTGAGCCGCCGTTCGTCGCGGAATTGCGGCGGCGGGGCGTGACGGTGGCAGAGGAAACTTACGTCTATGGCGAGCAGTTGGGAGGGACGGGACTACGGCGGCGCGTCGCTCGCGTGTTGCGTGTGGCGCGGCGGTTGCGGCGGCGACTCGCAACAGAGGATTTCGATCTGGTTCACTTGAACACCGCCTTCGACGCCAAAGCTGTTCTGCGCGATGCCGCGACGCTGCGACTGCTGCGACCGCAACGCTGCCGCATCTTCTTAAAATTTCACGGATCGAATGCCGCCTTGCTGCGCGATGCCGATCCGCTCATGCGTGGACTCGGGCGGAGCGTGCTGGCGAGAGCCGACGGCATCGGCGTGCTTTCGACGGAAGAGCGCAACAGTTTTGTGGCGGCGGGCGCGGACGCCCGGAAAATCTTCGTGGTCAAGAATGTGGTCGAGGAGTTGCCGGCAGCGATTGCGAACCGAGACGCGCGCGCCTTCGCTGCGCGTCACGAAGGCGCGGGCGGCGTGCCGTGGTTGCTGTTTATCTCAAGATTCGTGCGGACGAAAGGTTTGCTCGAAGTGATCCGCGCCTGCCGCATCGTGCGCGAGCGGGGCTATGATTTCAAGCTGCTGTGTGTCGGCGACGGCCCGGCCCGCGGCGAGGCCGAAGCGGAAACAGATCGATTGTGCTTGCGCTCATTGGTTCACTTCTGCGGATTGGTCCCCGAAGCGGAGGCGGCGGAGTTTTATGCCAACAGCGTGATGTTAGTCTTTCCAACGTACCACGCCGAAGGCTTCCCGATGGTGATCTTCAAATCGCTGGCCGCCGGCTTGCCCGTCATCACGACGCGCATTCGCGCCGCCGCCGATTATTTGACAGAGCCGGACAATTGCTTCTGGGTCGAGCCGCAGAATCCTGAGCAGTTGGCGGAGAGAATCATCACACTGCTTGACGAGCCGCAGACGCGCGCGGCAATGCGGCGCAACAATCTGACGCTGGCCGAAAAATTCACCGCCGATGCGGTCACGCCGGAATACTTAGAGATTTATCGGCAGTTGATTGAGGAGAGAAGAGCCGGAAGAGTCAGCCACAGATGAATGCGGATCAGCGCGGATTTAAGGATCGATCTGATCTACGCCCGTCCGCGTTCATCTGCGGCTATTTTCCTCTCTGTTCGTAGTTCAGAGTTTTATGTGCGGAATCGCCGGACTGATCAGCCGTCAACCGGAAGCGCGCATCGGCGCGATGCTCAAAGCTGTCGAGCATCGCGGGCGCGATGATGAAGGCGTGTGGACTTCGACAGTGATTGACGGCGCGGGGCGGCGCGTGTGTTTGGGGCATCGGCGATTGGCGATCATCGACACGAGCGCGGCGGGGCATCAACCGATGTTCTACAGCGAAGATGATCGTTTCGCGATCATTTTCAATGGCGAGATTTACAACTATCGCGAACTGCGCCGGGAGTTGGCGACTGCCGGCCAACGCTTCCGCACAGACACTGATACGGAAGTTTTACTCGCGGCTTTCGCGGAGTGGGGCGAGGCGTGCCTGCCGCGCTTGAACGGCATGTTCGCCTTCGCTTTATGGGACCAACAAGAACGGACGCTGATGCTCGCGCGCGACCGGCTCGGTATCAAGCCGCTTTACTATGCGGACGTGCAGGCGGATGAGAGTGGTTCTGATCGGGCGTTCGTCTTCGGCTCAGAGATCAAGGCGCTGCTCGCTTCGGGACTCGTCGAACGTGCGCTTGATGTGGAGGGGTTGCATCAGCAGTTGACGTTTTTGTGGACGCCCGATCCGCAGACGCTCTTTCGCGGCGTCAAGAAACTGCCGCCCGCGCATGTTCTACTCTGGCGCGATGGCGAAGTCTCTGTCCGCGAGTGGTGGGATGTTTCTTTCGATGAGATCGAAGAAGGCCGCACCGAAGATTGGTGGCGCGAGCGCGTGCTGGAAACTCTGGAGCGCGTCGTCAAAATGGAGATGGTGGCGGACGTGCCACTCGGATCGTTTTTGTCGGGCGGCGTGGATTCTTCCGTCATCACTGCATTGATGTCTCGCCACAGCGACGGGCGGCGCGTCTCCACTTACACCATCGGCATCGAAGGTGAAGACTTGCGTTACGACATCATCCCCGACGACACGCGCTGGTCGCGGCAGGTGGGCCAACTCTTGAACACCGTCTATCACGAACAGATGCTCAAGCCCGACGTGGCCGCGCTCTTGCCGCTGCTCGTGCGCCACATGGAGATGCCGATCATTGATATGGCCGTGAGCAGCTATCTCGTCTCGCGGCAGGCGCGTGAGACTTTGACGGTGATGCTCTCCGGGATGGGCGGCGATGAGGTGTTCGCCGGTTATCCGCGACAGATGGCGATGGCGTTGGCGTCCGCGCTGGATCCGATCCCGCGCGCCTTGCGCCGCCCGGCCATGCAGACTATCGCCAATGCCCTGCCCGGCGGGAGGCCGGGGCGTCTGACCGCGCCGCTGCGAAACGCCAAAAAATTCGCGCGCAGTGCCGCGCTTGATTTCGAGGAACGCTATCTGGGCTTCGGCACGTACTTCACCGACGAGATGAAGCGGCAACTCTACACCGACGAACTGCGCGAGGCGACGCGCGAACTGGACCCCTACCGCGAACATCGGCGTTACTTCACGCGCGCCCGCCGTGCCGCACCGCTCAATCAATTGCTCTACGTTGATCTCAAAACTTTTCTGCCGTGCTTGAATCTCGACTACACCGACAAGACTTCAATGGCGGCGACGCTCGAAGTCCGCGTCCCTTTTCTCAACCACGAACTGATCGAGTTGACGGCGCGGATGCCGCCCGACCTGAAACTGCGCGGGCTGAAACGAAAATATATCTTGAAGCGCGCGGCGGAGACGTTGTTGCCGCGCGAAGTAGTCTGGCGCAAAAAGGCGGGCTTTGGTGCGCCGATACGCTCGTGGCTGCGCGGCGCGCTACGGCCAATGGTTGATGATCTGCTTTCTGAAGAGACGGTCAAACGGCGCGGCTTATTTCGCCCGGCGGAAGTTCGCCGCGTCATCGATGCCAATCTCTCAGGCCGCGAAGATTACAGCCTGCAAGTTTTTCAACTGTTGACGCTGGAGATGTGGTTACGGATTTTTCTGGACGAGAAGATTTAACCGCAAAGGAAGGACGCAAAGAAACGCAAAGAGTTTTCTCTGCGTTCTTTGCGTCTTCACCTTCGCGCTCTTTGCGGTTAAATGTCTTTCCCTCTCACAATGCCCGGTACAAGATGTAATCCTGCCGCTTCGTCAACACCTGACAGTTGACACACTTCTCGGCCGTGCCGATGACGATTGCATTGGGGGGCGGCGACGTGTTTTCTTTGAGGCGGACGAACTGCATCTGATCGATGCCGTGGAGCGCGCCGTACCAATAGGCGTGGATGTAGCCGGGCAGTGCGGGGCGGTCGCGCAAATAGAGCGGGCGCGCGCCGGTTTGCAGGGCGGTCTCGAAAACTTGCGGATAGACTTCCTCGAAAGCGTTGCCGCGCTGCGTGCCATCGCGGTGAAATTGCCACTGAAAGAGCGCGGCTTGCATGGCGGTCAGCGCCAGCAAACTGATCAGGACTATGCGCCGCGCAGACTTTCGCGCCGTGCTTTCCCACAGCCACATCAATGCTGGCACAGTCAGCAATAACAGGAAGACGGGCAACGCGATCAAACGCAAGGTGTGAAAGTCGTCGTTGGTCAATGCGGCGGGGACCAGTGAGATGGCAAGGCCGTAAAGCAGATAACGCCACCACGCCTCGCGGATGTGTTGGTGCGCGATGCGGTCGATGCCGATGACGGCGAGGATGAAGGTCGCCAAAAGCAGGCTGCCCATCACGGGGATGTGATGACGGATATTCAGTTCGCCGGTGACGAGCAGCCGCACAGGATTGAGATTAGCGAGATAACGTTCAGCAAACTTCCAAGCGACTTCTGTCCACGGCGTCTGCGGTTTGATGTAGCTGATCAGATAAAACCGGGAACTGAGCGCGCCGGGATGGTTCGCGTTGAAGACGAGGAGCGGCACGAGCGCGACCGCGTAGAGCGCCCACGTTAGCAGGATACCCTTCACGCGCCGGCGCGTGAAGAACATGGCGAGGCCGAGCGCGAGCAGCGGGGCCAAGACGCGGCCAATCGAATACGTGTAAGTCAGCAAGCCTAGCCCTGCGGCCAACAATAGCGCATCGATCCAACTCCAACGCTCGCGCTCCTGCGCGCGGTAGAGCGCGTAGAGGTAGCACGCCAGCACGAGCGGATAGAGCGCGACTTCAAAGACGAGCCGGCTCACCTCGAACAACCACGGGGTCAAGAGCGCGGTCAACGCGCCGACAAGGCCGATTGTATAGCGGCGGCTGATACGCGCGACCAGCAATCCCAACACCAGCGCGGCGAGGTAGCCCGCCGCTTCGCTCAACAGGCGCGCGGCGAGAATGCTCGGCCCCGTGATTTTGAAAATGAGCGCGAGCAGATAGATGTAAATTGGATTCTTGTATTCGCCGAAGGCGCGGAAGTAGAGCGGCCAACTCTCGCCGTGTTCGTCCGCGCCGCTGTGCGCGACTGAATAGGCGTTATAAGCGATAGACGATTCGTCGAGGTAAAAGCCCGGCGGATTGCCCGTCGCGTTCGCCGCATAGAGCCAGAAGCCCAGCGCGCCGCCAGCCAAGAGCAGCCATGCACGGCGGCTGAGATGCCAGCGCCTTGTTGACTGTGGTTGCGGCGGCTTGGTTTTGTTTGCCATTCTCTTGATCGCTTTGCGTTGCTTGAAAACAAGTCTGAGCAGGAGCGCGCCCGAAGAAATAACGCACCGGCGCGTTCACGCGCAACTGTGGAGCGATATTAACCGGCGGAGTATGATGAGCATCACGCAATATATTTTGAGGGGAGAAGCACAACGATGATGAGAAACTTCTTGATCGCAATGGCGTCGGTCGCCGGCGTCGCTGCCGCCTGTGGATTGCCCATTGAAACGCGCGCACAGAGTTCGGAGTCTCGTCCGGCGCGCCCGCTCCGGCCTGTTGCTACTTATTCCATTGTGGCGCGCGATCCGTTGACGGGCGAGTTGGGCGTGGCGGTGCAGTCGCATTGGTTCTCGGTCGGCTCAGTTGTGCCGTGGGCCGAGGCGGGTGTCGGGGCCGTCGCCACGCAGTCGTTCGTCGATCCCAGTTACGGCAAACTCGGACTCGATCTGATGCGCGCCGGCAAGAGTGCGCCCGACGCTCTGAAATCTCTTATCGCGGGCGACGAGGCGCGTGACGTGCGGCAGGTCGCAATGATCGACGCGCAAAGCCGCGTGTTGGCGCACACCGGCGCGAAGTGCATCGAGGCCGCCGGCCAAACAATCGGCGAGAACTTTTCTGTGCAGGCCAATTTGATGGAGAACGACAAAGTGTGGCCGGCGATGGCGCGCGCGTTTCAAGAGACGAAGGGGGACTTGGCCGCGCGGATGCTGGCCGCGCTCGAAGCGGCGCAGAGCGTGGGCGGCGACATTCGTGGCAAACAATCTGCCGCGCTCGTCGTCGTGACGGGCCAGCCGACGGGCCGCGCATGGGCGGATCGCGTCTTTGATCTCCGCGTCGATGATCACGCGGAGCCGGTCAAAGAGTTGCGGCGGCTACTCACTTTGCAGCGCGCCTACAATCACATGAATGCGGGCGATCTGGCGGTCGAGAAAAAGGACAACGAAGCGGCGCTCCGGGAATACTCGGCGGCGGAGAAACTGGTCCCCGACAATTTGGAGATGGCTTATTGGCACGCCGTCGCCCTCGTCAACATGAAGCGCGTCGATGAAGCGCTCCCCATTTTTCATCGAGTCTTCGTCGCCGATCCAAACTGGCGCACACTCACGCCGCGCCTCATCAAATCCGGCCTCATCGTTGATGACGCAAAAGTGTTGGAACGAATCATGAACAGCAAGGAGTGAAAAGCAAGGCTGAAGGATCAAGGCGGAAGGATGAAGTGAAGGCGGCGAGCCGTCGTTCATCCTTCCGCTTTGCGCTTGTGATGAGCTGGGCCGGCAGGAGTGTCAACGGAAATAAGTCGGTAGCAAATAACAAAAGCAAGCAATGTCCCTAATGAAAACACCCGCGAACCATCTGCGGCGCGCGGGTGTTTGTGTCTGTGCGATGAGTGAGCGGCTATTCTTGCCGACCGGCCTGTCGTTTCCTGCGAACCTTGACGACTATGGCTGCTAAACCTGTGCCGAGGAGCAGCATTGTGGTCGGTTCGGGGATCGGCGCGCCGCCAGCCGGACTGCCGTTAAACCCTACCTCGCCGAACCCGGTTTCAAAGATGTCGCCGTAGTTGGACAACACGTTAAATCGGAAATGCGTCGCGTTCACTGCGGTAAAACTAAAGATTTGCGGCGGAAGGTTTGTGACGCCCATCACCCGCGCAAAAGCTGACGGGCCTCCCGGCAGCGGTGTGAAGTCAATGCCGTTCGTTGAGAGCAGCACTTGGACGTTCTGTATCCCCGTAGAGCCGGCAAAACCGGGGCCGCCGCCGTTTTGGTTCCAAAACGAAAAGCTATCTACGGAGAACAGTCCGCCAAGATTGAACGTAATCTGGCCGGTCAAAACGCCCGTGTTGGAAACCCATGAGTTAGCTGGGATCGTGCCGGCGTGCGTTGCCGTCAGACTGAGAAGGGAGAGGCCGACGCCATTGACCGTGTTTTGCAGGTTGGTTCCGAATCCTGATCCCATGTTTGTGGTGGCGGTGACGCCGGTAATTCTATCGGCTAAGACCGTCGGCGTGATGGTAAGCAAAAACAAGACGACCAACACAAAAACTCCATGAGGTCTCAGGCTTTTCTCGTGCTTGGTGTGACTGGATGACATGTCCCTATCTCCTTGCTCTGTGAGTGGCTATTGATTCAGCGGGCTTTCGCTGAATGCCTATTAGGTTGCCCGCTTGGACTTGCTGCTCCGCCAATGAGCGAGGAACCCTGTCGGTTTAGGGTCGTCAAGTTACTCCCGATTGCCCTGCCGCGTCAAGAACATAAAAAAAGCCGGTTCAGCCGCCCCTTGTCGCTCATTTGCCGCGCGTGCTAGTGTCTCACGTTTCGCGGGTGCGGAAGGGCGCGCTCTGTGCAAGAGCGAAGCGACGAGCGGCTTGCCTCGTGATTCGGTACGGGGAAAAATAAAGAGTTTTCAGTTTTTAGCAAATGCTTTGAACTGAAAACTGAAAACTGAAGACTGGCTTATGCAAAACATTCTCGTCACCGGCGGGGCCGGCTTTATCGGCTCGCATCTCGTGGATCGTTTGCTTGGCGAAGGGCGTTGGCGGGTGACGGTCGTCGATGATTTTAATGACTTTTACGAGCCGCAAGTGAAGCGCGCGAACCTGCGCGGGCATCTCGATCACGAACACTTTCAACTACGTGAGGCCGACATCCGCGACCGTCGCGCTTTGGATCGCATCTTCGCCGAAACGCGCTTCGATGTGATCGCGCATTTAGCCGCGCGTGCCGGTGTGCGACCTTCGCTGACCGAGCCGCTGCTTTACGCCGAGACGAACATCAACGGCACGCTCCATCTTTTAGAACTCGCGCGCGTGCATGATGTGAAACAGTTCGTCTTCGGCTCGTCCTCGTCCGTTTACGGCATCAACGCGAAAGTCCCGTTCAGCGAAGACGATCCGATTCGCCAACCGATCTCGCCTTACGCGGCGACCAAAGCGGCAGGCGAGCATCTCTGCCACACTTACGCGCACCTGCACGGCATTCGTTGTCTGGCTTTGCGTTTCTTCACGGTTTACGGCGCGCGGCAGCGTCCCGATCTGGCGATCCACAAGTTTGCGAAATTGATCGACGCCGGACGACCGATCCCTGTCTTCGGTGATGGCACGACGCGCCGCGATTACACCTACATCGACGACATCATCAGTGGCGTCCGCGCCGCGATTGATTACACCGCGACCGGCTTCGAGGCGATCAACCTCGGCGAGTCGCGTACCGTCGAGTTGCGCGAATTGATCGCGCTCTTGGAAAAAGAGCTAGGCCGCGAGTCACTGATCGACCGCCAACCATTGCAGCCCGGCGACGTGCCGCAGACCTACGCCGACATCTCCAAAGCGCGACAGTTGCTTGGCTACAACCCGCAGACGCAGATCGAGGAAGGCATTCGTCGATTCGTCAATTGGTTCAAAGTTCAAAGTTCAAAGTTCAAAGTTTGAGAACTGGCTGTTGACTTTGAACTTTGAACCTTGAACTTTGAACTTGTATGAAAGAGCGTTTGTTGCAGTATCTCGCTTGCCCTGCGTGTGCGGGTGAGATCGAGTTGAAAGAGATTAGAGAGCGCGAGGGTGCGGAAGTATTGGAGGGCGCGCTGGCTTGCGCCGCGTGCGCGTGGCGATTTGCGGTGCGGGGAGGCGTGCCGCGTTTTGTGGAGCAGTCGGAGATCGCGAGCGACAAGGCAGCGACGGCGGAAAACTTCGGGTGGCAGTGGCAACACTTTACGCAGAAAGACGGGCGTTACGCGGAGCAGTTCTTGGGTTGGATCGCGCCGGTCACGCCGGAATTCTTCGCGGGCAAAGTAGTACTCGAAGGCGGCTGCGGCAAGGGACGGCACACACGTCTGGCGGCAGAGTGGGGAGCGCGCGATGTCGTCGGCATCGACTTGAGCGATGCGGTCGAGACGGCTTTCGCTGCGACACGCAAATTAGAAAACGCGCATATCATTCAGGCCGATATTTATCAATTGCCGCTCAAGCGCGCTTTCGATTACACTTTTTCGGTCGGCGTGCTGCATCACTTACCTGAGCCGCGCGCGGGCTTTATCGCGCTTTCAAGGAAAGTGAAAGCAGGCGGGCATCTGTCGGCGTGGGTTTACGGCGCGGAGAACAACGAGTGGCTCACGCGCTGGGTCTCGCCACTGCGGGAGAAGTTGACTTCGCGGATCAGCCGCCGCTCGCTGTTGCACTTATCAAAGCTGCCGGCGGCGCTCGTGTTTGCCGCAACGAAATGCGTCTATGGCCCTCTCAACCGCAATCCGCGCGGGGCGGCGCTGGCCGACCGTTTGTTCTACAATAATTACCTCAATGCGATCTCGCATTTCGGTTGGCGCGAGCAGCACACCATCGTCTTCGATCACTTGGTTGCGCCGACTGCGTTCTACATCCCGCGCGCAGAGTTCGCAGAGTGGTGGCAAGAAATCGGCGCCAGTGATGTCACGATCACTTGGCACAACCGGAACAGTTGGCGCGGGATGGGGAGATTAGTTTGAGGTTTGAGGTTTGAAGTCAAAGGCGACGTTGTTTTTAGCTTAAAACCTCAAACTTCAAACTTTAAACCATGCAAAGTCATACCTATCCGATCATGTACGAGGTCGAGGGCGCGCACTGGTGGTTCGCGGGGCGGCGGCGCATCCTTGAGAGTTTTCTCGAAGAGATCGTCACTCATCTGAATGTGCCGGAAGGACGTGCGCCGCGCATTCTGGATGTCGGGTGCGGGACGGGTGCGAATTTGGAGATGCTGCGGCGATTTGGTAAAGCTGAGGGCGTCGATGTTTCGGAAGAGGCGCTCCAGTTCTGCCGTGCGCGCGGTTTAGATGAAGTGAAACTCGGCGCGGCGGAGGCATTGCCGTATGGGGATGGAGCCTTCGATCTCGTCACGGCGCTCGACGTGGTAGAGCATCTGGACGATGACACGGCGGGACTCGGCGAGATGCGGCGCGTGCTGCGTCCCGGAGGACGCGCGCTCTTATTCGTGCCGGCGTTCATGTGGCTGTGGGGCGTGCAGGACGACGTGAGCCAGCACCGGCGACGCTACACTCTACCGCAACTGCGGCGCACAGTCGAAAAGGCTGGTTTTGAGATCGAGCGCGCGACTTATGCGAACGTAACTTTCTTCGCGCCGATTTTGTTGGGACGTGTGCTAATGCGTCTGACGGGCGCGCGGCCCGAATCGGAGAACAACATCAACGTGCCGGCCTTGAACGGCGTACTGGGGCGCGTGCTGGGCGCGGAAAGATTCTGGCTCCGGCGGGCGAGTTTTCCTTTCGGCGTCTCGGCGGTCTGCGTGGCGCGGAGGGCCGAAGTGCGATGAAAGTGTACGATGACGAAGAGACTATCAAACGCCGGCGCGTGGAAGCGCCGGATGAGACGATAGAACGTAGAGCGCGACGTGACGGCAGCGCAGGCGGCGAGACGCCAGAGATTTCTGTCTTCCTGCCAGTCTTTAACGAAGAGCCGAATCTGCCGCCGTTGCACCAGAAATTAAATGCCGCGCTCATGCAATTGGGACGCACGGCTGAGATCATTTACGTGGACGACGGGTCAAGCGACGGCAGCCTGCATGTCTTGCGTGAGATCGCCGCGAGTGACGAGCGTGTGCGCGTCGTTGCGCTGCGCCGCAACTACGGGCAGACCGCTGCGATGAGCGCCGGCATCGACGCCGCACGCGGGCGCGTCCTGATCCCGATGGACGCCGACATGCAAAACGATCCGGCGGACATCGGACGCCTGCTCAATAAATTGGATGAGGGTTATGACGTGGTTTCCGGCTGGCGCAAGGATCGTCAGGACAAAGCTCTGACGCGCAAACTGCCGTCGATGATCGCGAATCGTTTGATCTCTTGGATCGGCGGCGTGCCGCTGCACGATTACGGCTGCTCCTTGAAGGCTTACCGCCGCGATGTGCTGTCAGACGTGCGGCTCTACGGCGAGATGCACCGCTTCATTCCGATCTACGCTTCGTGGGCCGGCGCGCGTGTCACCGAGATGCCCGTCGAGCATCACGCGCGCACGATGGGCAAATCGAAGTACGGCCTCTCGCGCACGCTCAAAGTCGTCTTCGATATGGTGACGATCAAATTCATGGCGTCCTACCACACGAAACCGATCTACGTCTTCGGCTCGTTTGGCCTGTGCGCCTTCGCTGTCTCATTCTTGGCCGGCCTGCTTGCGATTTACTGGAAGTTGATCGGACGCGCCGACTTCGTACAGACGCCGCTCCCCATCCTTGCCATCGTCATGTTCGCTGTCGGCGTCCAATTTTTCCTGATGGGCTTACTAGCCGAAATGCTCGTGCGGACGTACCACGAGTCACAGGCCAAGCCAATCTATGCGGTGCGAGAGAAGATCGGATTTGAAAAACAGTGGCGAGTAGCGAGTGACGAGGGGCAAGTTAAAACCACAGACATGTCTGCTTGATCGTCACTTATCACTCGTCACTCGTCACTGCTTTTATGTGCGGAATCACCGGATGGGCCAACATGGATGCGCGCGTGCCGCCGCCGGGCGACGCGGTGGAGTTGCTGCGCTCGATGTGCGGGCGGATGACGCACCGGGGGCCGGATTCGGAAGGGTTAATGACAGCGGTGGGCGTCGCTTTGGGGATGCGGCGATTGGCGATCATCGATCTGGCGACGGGCGAGCAGCCCGCGCGTAATGAAGACGGGGGGGTGAGCGTCATCCTCAACGGCGAGATTTATAATTATCGTGAGTTGCGCGCGGAGTTGGGGAAAAAGGGGCATCAGTTTCGCAGCCAGTCAGACACGGAAGTGTTGCCGCATTTGTACGAAGAGTATGGGACGCGGATGCTCGATCATCTGAACGGGATGTTCGCGTTTGCTTTGTGGGACGCACGGCGGAGGCGGCTATTTCTGGCGCGCGATCCGTTGGGCGAGAAGCCTTTGTATTGGGGCGTGTTTGACGGGCAACTGCTGTTCGCTTCGGAGCCGAAAGTATTGCTCGCGCACCCGGCGGTGCGGACGGGAATTAATGTCGAAGCGCTCCGGCAATATCTCGCGTTCGAGTACGTGCCGGCCCCGCTCTCGATCTACGAGGGCATTCAGAAATTGCCCGCCGCGCACGCGCTGACACTTGAAGACGGACAAATCAAAACTTGGCCGTACTGGCAACTGAGCTTTCGCAAGGCTGATCCCGCGCCCGATGAAGGAGAAGCTATTGAGCAATTGCGGGAGTTGTTGGCGGATGCGGTGCGGATGCGTCTGGTGTCAGACGTGCCACTCGGTGTGCTGTTGTCGGGCGGGGTGGATTCCTCGGCGGTGACGGCGATGGCCGTCAAATCTTCGCCGGAGACGAGCAAGACATTCTCGATCTCGTTCGCGGAAAAATCTTACGACGAGTCTGCTTATGCGCGCGGCGTCGCCGACTTTCTCGGCACGGATCATCACGAGGAACGTCTGAGCGCAGACCTCGCGGCTGATCTC
>JALZKK010000130.1 GCA_030859285.1 Acidobacteriota bacterium
GAGACGAAGTTTATATCGTCGCGCGCGAGTTGGCGGAATCCGTCGCGCAAAAATGTGGCATAGGCGAGCCGCGTATCATCGCGACATTTCCCGGTTCGCGGCTTGATCGTCTCGAAGCCCGGCACGCTTGGCTGGATCGTCCGTCGCTCCTGATGCTCGGCGAGCATGTCACTTTGGGCGGTGAGGCCGACGCTGAAACTGAGCTTGACGTGAAGGAAGCGCGCGACAAATCCGCGACCGCCAAAGGCGCGGGGACGGGCTGCGTGCATACCGCGCCGGGACACGGCCACGACGACTTCGTGATCGGCGGACGTTATGGCCTCGACATTTACTGCCCCGTCGATAGTTCGGGCCGCTTCGCGCCGGACGTGGAACATTTCGCGAGCGAGCGCGTCTTCGATGCGAATCCGAAGATCGTCGAATTTCTCAAAGCGAGCGGCGCGCTCTTGTTCAGCGAAGAGTATCGGCATCGTTACCCGCACTGCTGGCGTTGCAAGAATCCGGTCATCTTCCGCGCGACGCCGCAGTGGTTCATCTCTCTCGACGCGCGCGGACGGGAAACGCCGACCGAGTTGGATGAAGACGGTCGTGTGCGGACGAACTTCACTGATAACGAAACGGACGCGCCGATGTCTCTGCGCGAGGGCGCGTTGAGAGAGGTCGAGCGCGTCGAGTGGGTTCCGGCGTGGGGCGCGGAGCGGATGCGGAACATGCTGAAGAACCGTCCCGATTGGTGCGTGTCGCGCCAGCGTGTGTGGGGCGTGCCGATCCCGGTTTTTTACTGCGCGGATTGCGGCGTCGAAGTCGCCGATCCGCAAGTCATCGATCACGTCGCTGGCATTTTCGAGCGCGAGTCGGCGGACGCTTGGTACGCGCGCGAGGCGAAAGATTTGCTGCCGGAGAACTTCGCTTGCCCGAATTGCAAGGGCGCGGAGTTCACGAAAGAGACGGACATTCTCGACGTGTGGTTTGATAGCGGCTCGTCGTCAATCGCCGTGCTTGAGCATTACGCAGAGTTGCGCTGGCCGGCGGACATGTACCTTGAAGGAGGGGACCAATATCGTGGTTGGTTCAATTCGTCTTTGATGGTCGGCCTCGCCGCGCACGACGCCGCGCCGTACAAAACAGTGCTGACACACGGTTGGGTCGTGGACGGACAAGGCAAGGCGATGCACAAATCCGCCGGCAACGCCGTCTCGCCGAACGACGTAATCAAGCAATCCGGCGCGGAAATCCTGCGCCTCTGGTGCGCCTCGTCGGATTATCACGAGGACATGCGCTGCTCGGAAGAAATCTTGCAGCGCGTCGCGGACGGCTATCGCAAGCTGCGAAACACAGCGCGCTTCGCTCTGGGCAATCTGGATGGCTTCGCGCCCGCGCGCGATTCTGTGCCAACAGAAGAGATGCAAGAGATCGACCGTTGGGCGCTCGCGGAATTAGACGCCGTGACGGAACGTGTGATCGCGGGTTATGACGCTTACGAGTTTCACACGGTCTATCACGCGCTCTATAACTTCTGCACCGTCACGCTGTCGGCGCGCTACTTCGACATCATCAAGGATCGGCTCTACACAGCCGCGCCCAAATCGCACGCGCGCCGCTCGGCGCAGACCGCGCTTTACCGCATCGCCGACGCGCTCGCGCGCCTGCTCGCGCCGATTCTGGTTTTTACCGCCGATGAGATTTGGGAGAACTTGCCATCGTCGGAAGGCGAGGGGACCAATGAGCGGCCCGTCTCAGTTCACCTCGCCGAGTTCCCTGCTGTTGCGGGCGCGCTGGACAAAGAACTCCTTAAGAGTTGGGCCGATCTGTTTGAGATTCGCGAGTTGGTTTTACGTAAGCTTGAGGCGGCGCGCAATCAAAAGATAATCGGTAGTTCGCTCGAAGCCCATGTAAAGATCGCAGCACTTGGCAAAACCTACGAACTGCTTGAGCAACACCGGCAAGAACTGCCAACTGTTTTTATCGTTTCACAGGTTTCACTTTCGCAAGTGCATACAGCGGAGGATTCTAGTCCATCACCGATCAACGTTAGTGTTTTAGTCGAACGCGCCAAGGGAAAGAAGTGCGAACGGTGCTGGAAGTATTCTGAACATACCGTAGAATTGCCGCGTTATGGAGGGGCGGTAGTATGCGAGCGTTGCGCCGCAGTCCTCCCGGAAATGGAAGGAGACGCAGCGTGAGCGGGCGTGTGCAAACGAGTTGGCGCGTGGCTTACTTGCTCGCGGCGGCGGGCATCTTCCTCGTCGATCAAGTGACAAAGGCTTGGGCCGTGCGCGCCCTCCGCTTCGGCAGAGATGTGACGCTCATTCCCGGCTTGCTCGATCTCAGTTATGCCGAGAACACCGGCATCGCTTTCGGCCAACTGCAAAACGGCGGCGACATGGGTCGCTGGCTCCTCGTCTCGCTGGCGCTCGCGGCGGCAGTCGCCGTCATCATTTATTTCTTTCGCACGCCCCGCACCGACGACCGCGTTCTCGGAGCCTGCGCCCTCTTGCTCGCCGGCATCGCCGGCAATCTCACGGATCGCGCACGCCTCGGCTACGTCATCGACTTCATCGTGCTGCACGCCGGAGACAGTTTTTACTGGCCCACGTTCAATGTCGCCGACGCCAGCATCTGCCTCGGCGCGGGACTGCTCGCGCTCGATCTGATCTTGGAAGGCAGAAAGCAAAAAGAAGTAGCCAGTAGCCAGTAGCCAGTAGGAAAGCATCTAACTTTGACTACAATCGCATGTGCAACTAACGTTTCTACTGACTACTGATTTATGTACCCCGAACTTTTCCGCATCGGCAACTTTCCCATCAACACTTACGGCGTGCTGCTGGCATTAGCGTTTCTGGCGGCGCTGGTTGTGGCGGCGCGTTTGGCGCAGCGCGATGGACTGCCGCGCGAACGGATTTATGATCTTGGTTTGTGGATGCTGCTGGCGGCGATCATCGGGTCAAAAGTTTTGCTGCTGTTCGCGGAGCCGGAATATCGCGCGGAGCCGTGGCGTTTGTTGTCGCTCGATTTCTTGCGTTCGGGCGGAGTGTTTTACGGCGGCTTCCTCGGCGCGGTGGGAGTCGGCTATGTGTTGATCAAGCGTTACGGCCTGCCTTGGTGGCAGACGGCGGACGCCTTCGCGCCGGGCATCGCTCTGGGGCAAGCAATTGGACGGCAGGGCTGTTTCGCCGCCGGGTGTTGCTGGGGCGAGCCGACCTCGTTGCCGTGGGGCGTGAAATTTTCCGAACTCGGCCATGAGATCACGGGCGTTCCCATCGACGTGCATCTGCACCCGACGCAGCTTTACGAATCATTCTCCGCGCTGATCTTTTTCGGGCTGCTCATCTGGCTGCACCGCCACAGAAAATTTCGCGGGCAAGTGATCCTCTCCTACGGCGTGCTGTACGCGGCGGCTCGCTTTATCATCGAATTTTTCCGCGCCGATCCGCGTGGCGACATCGCCGGGCTGACAACGCTCTCCGGCCTCTCGACTTCGCAATTGATCAGCCTCGTCGTCGGCATTGCGTGTCTCGTGCTGCTCATCGCGCGTTGGCGGCGTGCGCGCGGGCAGACTGAAGACAAGGGCGCGCCGGTCTCAACGACGGCCCGTGTCGCTTGATTCAAACATGAGCGAAGAGCTTCGTGTTGACGACAATAAAGCAGCCGCCGAATCGGAAGCTGAGACGCTCACTTTCACCGTCGATGAAGTGGAAGCCGGCGCGCGGCTCGACGCTTATTTGGCAACTCATGTTGAAGATGTCAGCCGCACGCGCTTGAAACAGTTGATCGAAGATGGCGAGGTGTTGATCTCAGACCGCGCCGTCACGAAGCCTGCGTATAAATTGCGCGCGGGCGAGCGGATCGAAATCGAGCCGCCCGCGCCGCCGCTCACGAATCTCATCCCCGAAAACATCCCGTTAGAGATCGTCTTTGAAGACGAAGCGCTCGTCGTCGTCAACAAGCCTGCCGGGCTGACCGTGCATCCGGCTGCCGGCATTCGTTCAGGAACGCTCGCTAATGCGCTGGCCTTCAAATTGCGGATTGCGGATTCTTCAATTGCGGATTGGGACCAGCGGATTGCGGATTGGGAGATACCGGACGAGGAAGGCGGTTCGCGTAGTGAAGATCAAACTATCGGCAATCGGCAATCCGCAATCGGCAATCCGCAATCGCTTCGGCCCGGCATCGTTCATCGATTAGACCGCGACACGTCGGGGCTGATCGTCGTCGCTAAAACAGAACAAGCACATGAACATTTGACCGGGCAGTTTCGCGCGCGGGAGGTGTTCAAATCTTATGTCGCGCTCGTGCATGGCGTCGTGCGCGAAGAGAGTGGAAAGATCGAGCAGCCGCTCGCGCGCGATCCGAGCAACCGGACGCGAATGGCGGTGGTGCGCGGCGGGCGACAAGCGCTCTCGCTCTATCGCGTGCGGCGGCGATTCGACCGCTTCACGCTCTTGGATGTTGAGATCAAAACCGGGCGCACGCATCAGATCAGGGTGCATCTCGCTTGGCTGAAGCATCCGGTCGTCGGCGATAAAGTTTATGGCGGCGGACGTGATCAGAGTGTGCCGGACGCGCGCCTGCGCCAAGAGATCGCGGCGCTTAACCGCCAATTTCTCCACGCCGAACAACTCGGCTTTTTTCATCCGCGCTCCGGGGAACGCCTCAACTTTCAAGCCCCGCTGCCGCCTGAACTCACGCGCTTGCTGAGTGCGCTGGCGGGTAGCGGTTGATATACTTTGCCGTCCGCTTTAACGCTTGAGAAAGGCAACTGGCTCTCGTCCGCGCGGCATCGAACGAGCGGTGTCAAAGCGCAGGCCGCTGCCGGGGTTTTCACTCCATTTTTCCGTATCAGATGATGAAGAGGATCACGACTTACACGCTCTTGTTGATGTTGGCGCTCGCGCTCATGGCATGGACATTTAACTCGCCCGCCTCGGCCCAGAGTTCACAGCAACCAGCCCCGCGTCCCACGCCGACTCCCGTTGATGACGATGGCAACGTCATCGAGGTGACAACGCGCGAGGTGCGTCTGCCCGTCACCGTGTTGGACAAGAAAGAGCAGCCGGTGTCGGGTTTGAACATCGGCGACTTCCAAGTTTTTGAAGACAAGCAGCCGCAGCGGATCGAAGGCTTCATCGACGAGCGCGAGGCGCTGCCGATCTACATCGGCGTGTTGATGGACACGTCTTCTTCGACCGCCGGTAAGCTGCAATTTGAAAAACAAGCGGCCAAAGATTTCATCTATACCGTAATGCGCCGCCGCAAAGACAAAGTGGCCTTCGTCACTTTCGATAACGAGGTGCGCTTGCATCAGGATTTCACCGACAAGCAAGACCTGCTCGACAAGGCCATCGACAACATTAAGAAGCCGGGAGCGCAGACCTCGCTCTACGATGCCGTGTGGGAGTTCTGCGATCAGAAGTTGCGCGGCGTTGTCGGTCGCCGCGTGATCGTGGTGATTACCGATGGCGATGACACCTATAGCCGCGCGCGCCTCTCGGACGCCATCGACATCGCGCAACAAACCGAGACGATCATCTACGGCATTTCGACCAAAGGCGGCTTCGCCGGTTCAGCCGTCCCCGGCGTCTTGGCCGGCACGGTCAAAGACAGCGAAGACCGCGAGTTGGCACGGCTCTGCGAGCAGACCGGCGGACGCGCGTTCTTCACCGGCGACGTGCTGGCGCTCGAACGCTCGTTTACGAAAGTGGCGCGCGAACTTCGCTCGCAGTACATCCTAACTTACAAGCCGACGAACGAAATTTACGACGGCAGAGAGCGCAAGATTGAAGTCCGCCTCGCCAACAAGCAAGACGGCGCGAAGATACTCACGCGCCGCAGCTACAAGCCACGAAAAGAAGGGCAGTAGTTTGAAGTTTGAGGTTTGAAGTTTGAGAGCAGAGATTTGAGATTTCAAATTTGAGATGTGAGATTCAAACCTCGAACCTCAAACCAGTTTTGATGAAAGGCAATTATGTTTAAGCGAACTCAGTTCCGGCTCATTCTGGCGTTGATGCTGGCGGTCTCAATCGTGACTGCGGGCAGCGCGTTCGTCGCGGCGCGCGCACAGCAGCAACAATCGCCGCAGACCGGCGCTGAGATGAATGCGCCGCAGCCACAACAGCAGCAACCCGCTAATCGACCGCCGCCGACGCCTACCGCCACGCCGCCGGCTGCGGACAATGAAGTGACACTGCCGGAAGATGAAGTGGTGCGCGTTGATACCTCGCTGACCAATGTTCTGCTCTCGGCGATTGATAAGAACAAGCGGTTCGTATCGACGCTGAAGAAAGAAGACATTCGCGTGCTGGAAGACGGCGCGCCGCAAGAGATTTTCACTTTCAATCGGCAAGTCGATCTGCCGCTGACGCTCGCCATCGTGATTGACACCAGCATCTCGCAAGAGCGCACGCTGCCGGACGAGAAAGCGGCGGCGCGCGCCTTCGTCGATGCCGTCCTGCGTCCCGGCAAAGACGAAGTGGCGGTCGTCTCATTCACCGGCGACACGCAGCTCGAACAAGGCCTGACTGGCAGCGTTCAGCGCGTCCGTCGCGCTATTGATCAAGTCGAGTTCGTGCCACCTTCGGGCTATATCGGCAGCGGCCAGATCGTGGGCGGCACGCCGCCGATCTCCGGCGACAATCAATCGCGCGCCGGCTCGACCGCGATCTGGGATGCGATCTACGTGACGAGCAACGAAGTCCTCTCCGAATCGTCCGACAAAACCCGGCGCGCGATCATTCTCGTCTCCGATGGCTTTGATACCAGCAGCCAACTCAAGCTGAACGAAGCCGTCGAGCGCTCGATCAAAAACGATGTCATGATCTATTCCGTCGGCATCGGCGATTCCTACTACGGCGGCGTCGAGGAGGGGCAACTGCGAAAGCTCTCCGAACGCACCGGCGGGCGCGCCTATTTTCCGAAAAGCGAAGCCGATCTCCGCAACGCCTTCGCGCAAATTCAGAAAGACTTGCGCGAGCAATACTTGGTCGCCTACTCGCCGACCAACAAAGCACGCGACGGCTCATTCCGCCAAGTCAAAGTCGAGATTGTTAATCCCGAACTGAAGAAACAGAACCTCCGCCTCGTTTACCGCGAAGGCTACTTCGCCAAGAGCGACGGCGCGACCACGACGAAGGCGCGGCGAACCTAGAAAAGGCAGGAGGCAGACGGCAGGGGCAGGAAGCAGGAAAAACAATCCGGTCTTACCTGCCTCCTGCCCCTGCCGTCTGCCTCCTACTGTGCGGGCAGCAAATTGCGAATCAAACTATCGAGGCGTTGGAAGTCGAGGGGTTTGGTGAGATAGCCGTCGAAGCC
>JALZKK010000191.1 GCA_030859285.1 Acidobacteriota bacterium
ATCCGAACCTCGTGAACCCGTATTACCAACGGTGGTCAGTCGGGATGCAACGGGAACTGCCGTTCAACTTTATCGTCGATGTTTCGTATGTCGGATCGAAGGGAACGAAGCTCTACATTAACGAGGACCTCAATCCGCTCGTTCGCCCAGAACTGCGTATTACGCCCGCCGGATACACAGGGCCAACGTCGGGAAGGCTGGATAACCTGCAAGGCGGGCGCACGGTCCGCACTAACGGCGGCTCGTCCATCTACCATGCGGGACAAGCCGAAGTGCGGCGTCGCTTCGCCAACAACTTCACGCTGACGGCCTCTTACACCTTCTCGAAGTTGATCAGCAATATGGACGAGGTCTTCGCCGCGACCGGCAACGGCATTTCAAACTCGTCGCTGTCACAGACGCCGACAATTTTGGGCGGCGAGAGGCTCGACCGCGCGATCTCTTTCTTCGACCGCACGCACCGCGCTTCGTTCACTTACGTCTATGAAGTACCGCTTTTCAGGGAACAGCGCGGCTTCGTCGGGCGGCTACTCGGCGGTTTCCAACTATCCGGCGTGACGATCTTTGAATCGGGCGTGCCGTTCACCGTCTCGAACGGCGTGGACGCCGACGGCATCGGCGGCTCCGGTACTGATCGGCCAAACATCAACCCGAACGGGCAAGCCGGCGTGCGTGCCGTGCCAGTGGTGAATGCACAAGGATTTATCACCGGCTACGTCAACCCGGACGCTGGCAACGCGCCGATTGATCCGAACACCGCCCGCTACATTGCGAACCCGACGTTCACGGCAGGACTTCCGGGAAGCGTCTCGCGCGTCGGCACGGCCCCGCGCAATTCGGAGCGCACGCCGGGGATCGAGAACTTCGATTTCAACATCCTGAAGCGGACCAGAATTTCCGAATCCACGGCCCTCGAATTCCGCACGGAATTCTTCAACATCTTCAACCACCCGCAATACGGCATTGCGAGCGTCAGCCCGTTCGCGCTCGCGCCGAACGGCAATCCGGGCGGAGCCAACTTCATCGGGACCAACACCACCGGTTCGGCGGCGGGCGTTTACCTGCAACCGAACACACGGCTCTCCGACGGCGGCGGTCGCGTCATTCGTTACCAGCTGAAGTTCATCTTCTAAGCGACGCACCTCCGAGGAGCTATCAACCCACCTGAAAATACTTGGCAGTTGCTCTAGCGCTGCCAAGTATTTTCTTTTGGATTGATCCTTTTTCCGACCGGAATGCGCGTTACCAATCAAGGGGGGTTAAGAGATGCAACAGCAACGAGCAGTGCGCGTCATCAAGCGCGGCCACACGAGGGCCGCAGAAAGTATGGCTGTTAATGACGGCGACAAACGCGGCGTCAACTTAGAGCGGAGCGTGCGGGCCGTCGTCTCCGGCTGGGTGCGCGAGCAACAGCAGCGGTCGCAAGAGTCGTGGCGACAGCACGCCGCGCTCTTGGCGGGAGTGGGCTTCCAGCGCGGCTAGATTTTAATCCGGCGCGCTCGTTAAGCCTCAGCACGCCGCAGGCAACAAACTCGATCTCAGACGCGAGACGAGATCAGGCTTCCTTCTTCTTCGGACGGAAATTCGCGGCCAGCACGCGCTGGCGGAGACGAACCGCCGTATCTCACCATTCGTCTATCCCTGCAAAAACAAACCGTTGCCAAATTCTTTGGATGTGGCTATATTTCGAGCCACTTATAGCAGACAATTTCTTGCAACGCGGAAGGAGAATAATGATGAAAACGAGAAAACTCGCGGTCGCCACAATAGTAGCGATACTCGTCTGTTCGGTTGCTCAGGCTCAAAATCCGGGAGCGGATAGCGAGGCGGAAGCCGTCAGACAAGCAGTGCGGTCATATTTGGAGAATACAACGAACAACGAGAATGCCGCGCAGCCTGTACCGTCAAGTGTTGTTCATCCGCGAGCGAAAGTATTTTCTGTAACCGGAGATGACTTGCAAATCAGCAATATGTCTAACGAACGCCCTAAGAGAAAAGGGAAGCCGGTAAAAATCGAGAGTATTAGTGAAGTGGTTACAATGAATGTCACCGGCTCAATGGCGGTAGCTCAAGTCGAAAGAACATATCCCTATGGTTCATTGACCGCCGAAGAGTACAAGGCGCTGCCTGAGAATCATCCGCTGAAAGCTTCAGCCGGTAAACCGATAAGGCTTACGAGTTACTTATCATTACTGAAAATCGGAGGGACTTGGAAGATTGTCAGCTTCTTGATTCCAGCGGATGTCAAGGGCGACAAGTAACCCCAGCGAACTGATGCGTGATTGGTGACCATCTTCAATTTTCATGATGACAATTTATAGAATGAGCTTCGCCGTCTTGAGAATTGGATTAAGGCGCTTAGATTTTTTGCTCAACGCGCGTAGCGGCTCTCTTGCACAAATTGTCGTTTCAGCAGCGCTGCTTTGCACAGTCTCCGCACGAACGATAGCACAACGAAACCCTAATTTATCTGTAGGTGTTCTTACCGGGAGAGTTTCAGAACGTAATACCGGACAACCGATAGCTGATGCCCTAGTGGTGGTGGAAAGCCAAGGTGAAGTACACACTGACGATGAGGGTCGATACCGCCTCGATCTTCCTGCCGGCACGCACTCCATGCGCGTCAGTGCTTCCGGCTACACGACGCTGCTCTTCAGCGAAATTGGAGTGACAGCCGGACGAACAATGGTTAAGGACGTGCATCTCGACATCACCCTGAGTGAAGAGATCGAGGTCAGGAGCGGCGCATTCGCCGAGAACCCCGAACTCCCCGTAAGTGATGTGACGCTCAGCCGCGCCGAAATCCGCTCGGTCCCCGGCACCGGCGGCGATCCGCTTCGCGTCGTTAACTCGCTCCCATCGGTGACGAGCGCCTCGACTGAATTCGCTGACTTGATCGTGCGCGGGGGCTCACCGGGCGAGAACCTTACTTTCATAGACAATATACCCGTCGACGACTTCACGTACTTCACGGACACTTACGACAACGGGCGCGGCGGACGGCTCGGCATCCTCGTGCCTGATGTCTTCGACCGGCTGGAGTTTTCCGCCGGCGGCTTCGGCCCACGCTACGGCGACTTCATGTCGTCGGTACTCGACATCCGATTGCGTAACGCCGCGCGCGACCGGGTACAGGGCGTTCTGTTCAGCGATTCAGGCTCGGCTGGCGTGACCGTTGAAGTGCCGCTGGGATCGCGCGGCGGGTGGCTCTTCTCCGCGCGGCGCAGCTACCTCGATGTCGCATTCGACATTGCTAACATCGGCGACTTCGGTCGCCCGCGCAACTTCGACTTCATCAATAAAATAGATTTCGATCTCACTCCGCGGAATAAGCTGACCTTCACGGCGTTGAACCTCTTCGAGCAGTTCAGCTTAAATCGCGAAGAAGCGTCCCAAATCGACCGCCGGCTTGACCGATTGGAAACTACGCGCGCGGGGCGGCGTGCGATCTTAGGCACGACGCTCGCGACGACGTTTGGCTTGAATACTTTGTCGCAGATCACCGTATGGGCGAGCGGCGAACATAGTGATGGCACGTTCTTGCGCGTTGAGGATCGATCTCTACAACGAGCTCGCGACTTACGCGATTCACAGTTCGGCATCAAGGAAGAATTAACTTCAGTTGTTTCGCCGCGATTGCTGCTCGCCGCGGGCGGCGGACTCGTCGCCGAGCAAGCCGACTACTACACATTCGAGCGGTCGGGTTTCGGCTTCAGCCCGTTCGAGGAGGAGTTCACCGCGCCGACGCGCAGTAACCGCTTCAGACTCGACACCAGCATCACGGCTTACGGCTACGGACAGGCGACGTGGCGACCGTCCCCGCGTTTCACGGTCACGCCGGGCGTGCGGATCGACCGTTATGGACGCACGGAGCAGACACTCGTCAGCCCGCGCGTGAGCGCCCGTTTCAGCCTCACGCCGCGCATTGCGCTCGAAGGTGCCGCCGGCATTTACCGCCAGCCGCCCAGCCTCTTCACACTCGCGCTCGCGCCTGAGAACCGGGGTCTGCGCGCCCAACGCGCCGGACACGTCATCGGCGGTGTGGAGTGGCTAATACGCGAAGACGTGCGCGTGCGCGTGGAAGCCTATCAGAAGAGTTACGACGATCTCATCGTGCAGCCGACGCGGCGCTTTCCCATCTTCTTCAACACCGGCGAGGGCACGGCGCGCGGGCTGGAGGTCTCGGCGCAGAAGGCGCTCGCGGGTCGCTTCAGCGGACAGGTCGCGTACTCATACGTGCGCTCGCGCCGCCGCTTCGAGAAGGGAGGCGTCTCCTTCCCCGCCGACACGGAGCGTCCGCACCAGCTAACTGTGATCGGCGTGACGCGCGTCGCGAAGTTCAACTTAGCAGCTAAGTACCGCGTGGCGAGCGGACTGCCTTTCACGCCGACCGTGCCGGTCGAATTCACACCCGGCATTTTCTTGCAGCGGATCGCACTACCGGAGGATCGCAACTCGGCGCGGCTGCCGACATTCGCCAACCTCGACGTGCGTGTCGAGCGTCGCTTCGACTTCCGGCGCATTTCGTTTTCTCCCTACGTCGACTTCTTCAACCTGACGGGGCGCGACAACAACACGGAACTTGAGTACGACTTCTTTTCGCCCACGCCATTTCGACTACAAGAGGGAAGCGTGCTGCCAATCTTCGGCGCGCGTTTGGAGTTTTAGGCACTGTTCAAAAATAACTTGGCCGTTTTTCGGAA
Organism: Acidobacteriota bacterium; assembly: GCA_030859285.1. Lineage (GTDB taxonomy): Bacteria > Acidobacteriota > Blastocatellia > Pyrinomonadales > Pyrinomonadaceae > JACCRA01. The sequence continues at coordinate 4,704 of JALZKK010000191.1, forward strand.
ACGCGCTATCTGGTGACAAGCGAAAGGACGACTCCAAAGAATGAGGTGAAGCGGGCAGCACTGCTATTCCACCGCTCATTGTGTCTCTTTCTTCTTCGGCCTCCGGTTGGCTTCGAGGATGCGCTTGCGAAGACGGATCGCCTGTGGCGTGACTTCGATCAGCTCGTCGTCGGCGATGAATTCGAGAGCTTGTTCGAGCGATAATTCCTTGACGGGAATTAAACGCATCGCTTCGTCGGCGCTCGCGGCGCGCATGTTGGTCAGTTTCTTTTCCTTGATGATGTTCACATCGAGGTCAACCGCGCGTGCATTCTCGCCGACGATCATGCCTTCATAGACTTTGATTTGCGGACGGATGAACATCGTACCGCGCTCTTGCAAGTTGAAAATGGCGAAAGTCGTCGCTTCGCCCGCGCGGTCGGCGACGAGAGAGCCGGTCGCGCGTCCGCGCATTGGTCCCTGCCATTGGCCCCAACGTAAAAAGATCGTGTTGAGCAACCCCGTGCCTTTCGTCTCGGTGAGGAACTCGCCGCGAAAACCGATCAGGCCGCGCGAGGGCGTCTCGAACTCCAGCCGGACGCGCCCCGTGCCGTGATTGATCATTTTTGTCATCTGTCCCTTGCGCCGGCCCATCGCTTCGGTGACGACGCCGATAAATTCTTCCGGGCAATCGACGACCACCAACTCAAACGGCTCCAACGTCTGCCCGTCCTGCACGCGCGTGATCACTTCCGGCTTCGAGACTTGGAGTTCATAACCCTCGCGCCGCATCATCTCGATCAAGATCGAGAGCTGCAATTCGCCGCGCCCGGAGACTTTGAATTGATCGGGCGAGTCTGTGTCTTCGACGCGGATCGCGACGTTGCCGAGGACTTCTCGATCCAGACGCTCGCGCAGTTGGCGCGACGTGACGAACTTGCCATCGCGCCCGGCAAACGGCGAATTATTAACGCTGAAGATCATCGAGATCGTCGGCTCGTCAACAGCGATCACGGGCAGCGCCTTCGGGTTGTCGGCGCTCGTCACCGTCTCGCCGATTTCAATGCCCTCGAAGCCGGCGAGCGCGACGATCTCGCCGACGCCCGCTCGTTCGACCGGCTCGCGCTTCAATCCTTCAAAGACGTAAAGCTGCGAGATGCGCGTCTTCATTTGTGAGCCGTCGCGCTTGACGACCGCCACCGTATCGCCGACCGCGATCTCGCCGGAGAAGATGCGACCGATGGCGAGGCGTCCGATATACTCGTTGTAATCCAGATTCGCGACGAGCAGTTGCAGCGTATCCTGCCGGATAGCTTTTGGCGCAGGGATGGTCTCGACGATCTGATCGAAGAGCGGGCGCAAAGAATCCGAGTCATCATCTAAATTTTTCTTCGCCACGCCGTCGCGCGAGATGGCGTAGAGGATCGGAAACTCGATCTGCTCATCAGTCGCGTCGAGGTCGATGAACAGTTCGTAAATCTCATCGACTACTTCCTCTGGGCGCGCGTCATGCCGGTCGATCTTGTTGACGACGGCAATCGCGGGCAGACGTGCTTCGAGAGCTTTCCGCAGCACGAAGCGCGTCTGCGGCAGGCATCCTTCCGCCGCATCGACGAGGAGCATCACGCCGTCCACCATCTTCAAGACGCGCTCGACTTCGCCGCCGAAGTCAGCGTGGCCCGGCGTGTCCACGATATTGATCTTCACATCGCCATAACGCACCGCCGTGTTCTTCGCCATGATCGTAATGCCGCGCTCGCGCTCCAAATCCATCGAGTCCATCACGCGGTCGCGCACCTGCTCGTTCTCGCGAAACGTCCCGGCTTGCCGGAGCATCGCGTCCACCAGCGTCGTCTTCCCGTGATCGACGTGTGCGATGATGGCGATATTGCGGATGTCTTTTCTTTCTACAGCCATTTTAGATTTGCGATTTTTGATTTTTGATTTGCGATGGGAATTGTGCGTTCTTCCATCGCAAATCGCAAATCTAAAATCGCAAATCAGTGCAGCACGCCTGTCTGTCTTAGCGCTTCGTACAGCACGATGCCGGTGGAGGTGGCGAGATTGAGACTGCGGACGTTCGGGTTGGGCATCGGGATCGTGATGCAGCTTTCCCAATTGGCGCGCAGCAATTCTTCCGGCAGGCCGCGCGTCTCGCGCCCGAAGACGAGGCAATCGTCCGTCGTGAATTGCCAGTCGAGATATGAGCGCTCGGCTTTCGTGGTGAGATAGACGAAGCGCGTGTTGACGGGCAGCGCGGCGCGCAAGGCCGCGAGATCGCGGTGGCGTCGGAGTTCGACTTCGGGCCAGTAGTCCAGCCCGGCGCGGCGCACTGCTGCGTCGTCGAGGCGAAAGCCAATCGCGCCGACAATGTGCAGCGGCACGCGCGTCGCCGCGCACAGGCGCGCGATGTTGCCAGTGTTCGGCGGTATCTCCGGCTCGACGAGGGCGATGCTGATCATAAAGCAGGAGGCAAGAGCAGGAGGCGGGAGGCGGGAAACAGGAGGCAGGAGCAGGAGGCAGGAGGCAGTTAAGACCAGTGTGCTTTTCCTGCTTTCTGCTCCTGCCGTCTGCCTCCTGCCCCTGCCTGCTGGCTATTCTAAAAATAATGGACGGCGGTGCTTGTGTGAAGCATTCGCCGTCCATTGGTGAAGGGCCTTCTTTGAGAGGCCGCAGTGTGTGATGTGCGCTGTCGGAAAGTTGTGTGGTCGGGTGAACGGTTGACTGACTACTTCTTCTTCGAGCCAGCTTTCTTTGCGCTCTTCTTCGCGCCGCTCTTGGACGCGCTCTTCTTCGCGCTCTTCTTCGCGCCACCCTTGGCGCTCTTCTTGGTTGCTGCTTTCTTAGTTGCCATAAGTCGTCGTTGCTCCTTTTCTTTTTCAGGTGGTTGAACCACAAGATACTGTGTCTGTTTTTTTCTTGTGGCCTACACTAAACGGCGCACAACATATTGGACTTATAAACGTAAAGTAAACTCATGTCAATACACTTGTTAAATTTTCTTCGTAAATTTTTTCTTCAACGATCAGTTGATCGCCGTGTGATCGTCGTGCGGCGCGCGCTGAAGTGATCATGCGCGCATCATCAACAAGCAAAATGGAGCGCGG
>JALZKK010000203.1 GCA_030859285.1 Acidobacteriota bacterium
ACCAGCTTGATGATGGAAGCGTTGGTTAATGGCGCTGCGGAGCTTTGCTGCGCGACGGCGAGAGTCGCCAAAAGCAACGACATGACGACTAAAATAATTACTCGACGGAACATCGCCTTTTACCTCAAATTCAGAGTACGCGGAGCAATGCGGGTCATTCGTTAGTCTGCTTCGAGACGGCAACCGCTGTCGTCCTCCCGTAACGGCTACTAATCTTCCGCACGTAGTTGCGCGTCTCGCGAAACGGCGGCACGCGATGGCCGTAACGAATGACATTGCCCTCGCCCGCATTATAACTCGCCAACACCAGATCGACACGGTTGTTAAATCTGCCCAACAGTTGTTTCAAATAGCGCGTCCCGCCCGCGATGTTCTGCGCCGGGTCGAAGGAGTTGCGGACGCCGAAGCGAGCCGCCGTTCCCGGCATCAATTGCATGAGGCCACGCGCGCCGACAGGACTGACCGCGCCGCTGTTGAAATGTGACTCCTGCTCCATGATGAGAAAGATGAGGTAAGGATCGACGCCGTGACGCGCGCTGTTTTGCCGGATCAGCGCGTCGAGCCGCGGGCGTCCGGTGGTCCATCTCGATGCCAGCCTGCTTTCCCTCTCTAATGCGGGGTCATCGGGAATCACCGAATCACGTTCAATGCGTTCGACGCGCGAGCGTTCGAGAAAGAGCGAGAGGTTGCCGCGCTTGTACCATACGCCCTCAGCATTCTCCATCGCCTCGTCAACTTCCATTCGCGCTCCGCCGACGAGATAAATCCAGAGCGGCTGAACTGTCGGCGTCTTCGCCGGTGATACTACATCTGTCGAAGGCGCGAGGGCGTCCGCAGGCGTCGCCACATTCTCCGCTGCGGGCGGAGCCATCTTCGCGTGGGCTGCTTCTCCGCCGGTTGGTTGCCGCTCGATGCGACGGACACGCGAGCGCGCGATGAATTCGGTGACGCCGTTGCGGGTAAACCAGACACCGTCGGCGTCTTCCCACGCGGCATCCACTTCGATGGATTTGCCGTCAGTCAAACGCAAAGTGTCGGCGGTCGCTACCGTCGCCAGCACGAAGAACAGGGCGCAACTCGCAGCGACGGACTTGAAGACGAAAGTCCTCGTCGCTTTCAATTTCTCATTTAACAGGTGAGCCATGGAGAACATTACCTTAAGCCGCCGCTTCTCTTGCTTCAAACCCATGAGACGCGCCGAAATAATTGCGCCATGCGCTATCGATCAGTTGGGGAGTCAGCGTCGGCGGTCGGCCTTCAAATAGACAGATGTCCGTGATGCGCTCCAGCAGATCGCGCGGCTCGCACGCCTTCATCTGGCGTCTCTCGACCGCGTACTTGTTCAGTAAGTATTGCAAGCTCTCTTTGTCAGCGTTGAAGCCGCGCAGTCCTGCCGCGCGTCGGAAAATCTCGCAGTAAGCCGGAGGCGTCGGCGGTTCGACGCGCGCACGGTAGCCCATCCGCCGCAAGAAAGCCTCATCAACCAGCTCAGTCTCGTTGAGATTCGTCGAGAAGACCATCAACTGCTCGAACGGCACTTCGATCTTCTTGCCCGTGTTAAGCGTCAGGTAATCGACGCGCCGTTCGAGCGGCACGATCCAGCGATTCAACAAATCGATGGGGGCTACGCGCTGGCGTCCGAAGTCGTCGATGACGAGCGTCCCGCCGTTCGACTTCATTTGAAACGGGGCTTCGTAGAAACGTGACGTGGCGCTCCAAGCCAAATCGGCGTTGTCTAGTGTTAGCTCGCCGCCCACGATCACGAGCGGGCGTTCGATGCAGACCCAACGCTGATCGTAGTTCGCCGGAACATCATCGGCGGGCGCGGGGGAATGGTTATGCGAATCGAAAACGCGAATGATCTGGCCGTCGATCTCGATGGCATAAGGAATCCAGATCAGCCCGCGTAGGCCGGCGTTGATCCGCTCGGCGACCGCTGTTTTTCCCGTCCCCGGCGGGCCGGTAATAAAAAGCGAGCGGCGCGAGTTGATCACGCAACCGAGCGTCTGTAACAACGATTCGGGAAGGACGAGGTCTTGAAAGGCATAGCGCACAGAGTCCAGCGTTGCGGCGCGGGCGGGCTTGGCCTGCAACTGCATCATGTGCGTGTAATCCCGGAGCGAGATGGGGGCCGGGCCGGCGTAGCCGCACATGCTCTGCGCGCGCTCGACGCGTTCCCACCCGCGATCCAGCATCGCGTATCGCGTCGCGCCCATCGCGGTTTGCAGCCGCACCTCGATCAGTTTTTCGCGGTAGAGCAATTGGAGCAGTTCTTCCGCGAGCGAGCGTGGGAGGTGCAGCCGCTCCGCGATGGCGTTGGTCGTCGGATCAGCCGTGTGCGCGACGTGTTTCAATGCCAGATCGCAGAGGAAGCTGACCGGAATATCCGTATCCGCAATCTCCTCGGGGACGGGCGGCCCCATGCTTTCGATCTCTAAACGTGAGAGTAGGGCGGTGTGCGACATTAGCGAACCTCTCGTGCCTGTATGACTGATCGAAGAGCCGACCGCGCGGCCTTAATTGCCGGCGACGTTGGTCCCATTGGCGGCAGGGATGGCAGCCAAAGCGCGGCGCGCTTCCTCTGCTTCCTCGCTCTTTCCGGTGCGGTCGTACAGAACGACGAGGCGCTGCAAGACCTTAGTTGAGACGGGGGCCAATCGGCGAGCGGCCTCATAATGTTTGATGGCGTCCTTGTCGCGTCCGACGCGCTCCAACACGGCGGCGATATTGAGCCGCCCTTCCAACTCGCCGCGCGCCCGCACAAAGCTCTTGCCAGCGTCATCGTATTTCCCAAGCTGCGACTGCGCCAAACCCAGATTGTTCCAGATGCGTTGGTTGTTGGGAGCATATTTCGCGGCGCGCTTCAAACGCTCAACAGCCTTGCCATAATCGCCGCTGCGATACAACGAGTAGCCGAAGTCATTAAGTATCTGCACGTTGTTCGGCGAAATTTTCAACGCCCGCTCGTAAGATTCCGACGCCATCTCGCGCAGCCCCTTGCGGTCGTAAGCAATGCCCAAGAGATGAAAGACTTCGGCCTGCGGCTCCTCAGAAGCCGCGCGGCTGAGACGATTGATCGACTCGTTCACCATCCCTTTATTAAGCAGGGAGCGACCTTCTGCGAGCAACTCACTGGTTTGCGCCATCTCTTCCGGCGCGGACGCGACCGGCGTGCGGGCATCGTTCACACGAAGAACTCCGGTGCTCTCAAACTTCTTGGCGTCCTTCTCCGTCATCCGGCGCAAGCGATTGTCATCCTTGCCGCCGCCAAACAATCTGCCAATGGCTTTGAAGGGGGACTTGATCACCCGGACAAAGCC
>JALZKK010000227.1 GCA_030859285.1 Acidobacteriota bacterium
TCTGGGTGGACGGAAGCGGAATGCCCGTCCAGACCAAAGTGGTCGAGAAGAACAACGACGCGACGACCGTTCGTTTGATGGACGTGCAGAAGAATGTCAATGTCTCGAAGAACGAGTTCAAGATTGAACTGCCTTCGGACGTGAAAAAAGTTCGCGGCTAATCATCAGCCACACCGCCAAAGTGTGAAAGGGTTCTGGCCCCAGTTGACCGGAACCCTTTCGTATTTTTAGGAACAGTGTGAAATAGACAGGATTAACGAGAAGAGTAAAAGCCGATGATTGCTCTTGCCGTTTGTCTTGTCAATCTTGTTAATCCTGTCTAATTCTTTTCGCGTCTTGAGGAAATACGTCCTTGCTGCGTGCGCTTGCCTTTCGGCCTCAGTTTTGCGTATCTTCTCGGCAGTCTGCGAATGAAGGACAAGCCAGCAGTCAACGGTTAGATGAAGAGAAGTAAATTCCTCAATCTCAAAGTGCGTGAAGCGAGCTTTATCGCGCGCGGCTTGCTGTCGTCGAAGCATCCTGTGTTGGCGCACGTCATCCCGATGCGCCGCTGTAATCTCGCCTGCGCTTACTGCAACGAGTACGATAACTTCTCTGAACCCGTCCCGTTCGCAGAGATGCTCCGGCGGCTTGATAAACTGGCCGATCTCGGCACGTCGATCATCACCATCTCCGGCGGCGAGCCGATGATGCACCCACAGATTTTCGATCTGATCGCGTATATCCGGCAACGCGGCATGATCGCGGGACTTATCACCAACGGCTTTTACCTGACGCCCGACAAGATCAAGAAATTCAACGACGCCGACCTCGATTATTTGCAGATCAGCATCGACAACGTGGAGCCGGATGAAGTCTCGAAGAAGAGTCTGAAACTGCTCGACAAGCGTTTGCAGTGGCTCGCCAAACACGCCGATTTTCATGTCAACATCAATTCCGTGATCGGCGGCGGCATCAAGCAACCGGAAGACGCGCTCGTGATCGGCGGGCGGGCGGTCGAACTCGGCTTCTCGACGACAATCGGCGTGATTCACGGCGGCGACGGCACACTCAAGCCTCTGGCCGAGCGTGAGCGGCGCGTCTATGAAGCGGCGAAGGCGCTCTCCAAGAAAGAGTACGCGCGGATCGGTTGGTTCCAAGACAACCTCACCGCCGGACAGCCGAACGACTGGAAATGTCGCAGCGGCGCGCGCTATCTCTACATCTGCGAGGACGGCCTTGTTCACTACTGCTCGCAACAACGCGGCACGCCCGGCATTCCCCTCGCCGACTACACGCAAGCCGACATCAATCGCGAATACGACACGGAAAAATTCTGCGCGCCCTTCTGCACCGTCGCCTGCTCGCACAAGACTGCGCTCCTCGACGATTGGCGCAACCTGATTCGCCTCTACCTAGATTTTCTCCCGCGCCCCGGACAAAACCGCGCCGCGCAGCCGTTACCATCACCCACAGCGGAAACCCGCCCCGCCGAACACACAGCTAAACCGCCAAAGCCTGAAACCGTGCGCCAAGTCCTGAGCGCGGAATAGTCAACACAAGTCATCGCGCGCGATTTGTTCCGCCCTCATCAGCCTTGATGCCGGCGGATTTTTCTTGTTGACGCGCGCGAAGTCGGGATTCGACGCAGCGAAGATCGGGGAACGGCTGGGCGCATAATTCGCTTTGTAAAAATTTACGATATGCGGCAACGGCTTCGTCCGTGCGTCCGAGCGCGTCGAGCGTGGTGGCGAGTTGGTAGGGCAGTAATGCGTCCGGCTCGCCGCCTTGCTCCGCCGCGCGCAATTCCGCGAGCGCTTCCGCATGATTTTCTTCAGCCGCCAATTCAAGGCCGAGTAATTTGTGTGTGTGCGGATCGTCTTTGAGACGGAGCGCAGTGCGATATTCATTGATGGCACGGGCGCGTTGGTGGTGGAGTTTGGCGGCAGCGGCGCGTGCGAGATGCGCGTCGAAGGTACGGTAGTCGATATAAAAGTAGAATACGCCAAGGATGATGAGCGTCAGCAGATAGAGAAGCGGAAACGTCGATTGCGGAATGCGGAATGCGGAATGCGGATTCTTCGATTGCGGATTTGGGATTGCGGATTGCGGATTGAAAGACGACTTGTCTTCTAATCCACAATCCGCAATTCGCAATCCGCAATTGAGACTCCGGGCGATGAGGTAGAGCGGGAAGGTGATGAAGGGGAAGGCGAGCGTGGCGGCTGTCCAGAGGGCGACGACGTGAGTTTTGCATTGACGCTGCCGGGCGTCGGCGAGCGTCCAAGTGGAGATGAGCGCGGCGCAAAGAAAAGCCACCGGGCGGATCGCTTCAGCCAATTGCCCGGCGGAGATTTGCCACTTGAACATTAACGCTCAACCTGTTTCGTCGTTTCTTCGCCGATGGTATGCAGCGTCATCGAACTGGACAAGCCGAGTCCCGATAGCCGCCCAGCCATGAGGACGATCAGATCGCCGTGCTGCACGATGCCGCTTTCCAAAAGCGTCCGGTCGCCGGTGCGGATCATCTGTTCGGTCGTCTCAGTGTGCGGATGCAGCAACGGTTCAATGGCCCAGACAAGCGCCAACTCGTTGAGGACTTCGCGCGTGTTCGTCAGCGCGATGATCCGCTGCTCCGGCCTCAAGGCTGACAGGCGGCGAGCCATCAAGCCCGATTCGGTGAAGACGACGATCACTTTGGCGCTGATCTCTTCCGCCGCGAACGCCGCCGCTTCGCAGATCGCGCGGCTGATGCGGCCCGATTGCTTGCCGATCCATTTCGTGATCGCGCTCGATCCGGTCGGCCTGCCGCCTTCTGCCGATTCGATGATCCGCGCCATCGTCGCCACTGCCGCCACCGGAAATTGTCCCGTCGCCGTCTCGCCCGATAGCATCACGGCATCCGAGCCGTCCCACACGGCGTTCGCTACGTCGGAGGCTTCGGCGCGCGTCGGTCGTGGCTCAACCATCATCGATTGCAGCATTTGTGTCGCCGTGATCACGATCTTGCCCGCGCGGTTGGCCTCCTCAATGATCCGCTTTTGATAGACGGGGACCAATTCGACGCTCGTCTCGACGCCGAGATCGCCGCGCGCCACCATCACGCCGTCCGATGCCGCGATGATCTCGTCGAGATTGTCGATGGCTTCGGACTTCTCGATCTTGGCGACGAGCGGAGCGTTGCCGCCCGCCGCTTTGATCAGCGACTTGGCCTCTTCGCAATCTTCGGCGCGGCGCACAAACGAGAGCGCGATGTAGTCCGCGCCTTGCCGCACGCCCCATTGCAAGTCGCGCCGATCTTTGTCGGTCAAGGACGGAATCGGCAACGCGACGCCGGGCAGATTGATGCCCTTGCGCTCGTTCAAGAGGCCGCCGTTGACGACGCGGCAGATCACATCCGTATCGGTCGTGCGCTCGACTTGCAACTCGATCAAGCCGTCGTCCAACAAAATGCGCGCGCCGGGTTTGACATCGCGCGCGAGTCCCGCGTAATTGGTCGAGACTTCGCGCGCGTCGCCCGCAACCGAGCGTGTCGTCAATGTGAAAATCGTGTTGTCTTCGAGCAGGATCGGTTGGCCGCCTTGCAAGACGCCCGTCCTAATCTTTGGCCCGGAGAGATCGACGAGGATGGCGAGCGGTCGCCGCATTCGTTCGGCAGCAGCGCGCGTGCGGCGGATTGTCTCGGCGTGTTCTTCCTGCGTGCCGTGCGACATGTTGATGCGGACGGCGTTCGCGCCCGCCGCCAGCAACGCTTCCAACGTCGCCGGCTCGCGGGATGCCGGTCCCAACGTCGCCAAGATTTTGGCTCTTCTCACAAGTTCCTCCGGGGAGAAATCAGAGGCCGGTTAAAAACAAAAAGCAGTTTGTCTATTTCCTGACTGCTGACCCCTGATTTCTATCTTCTGAATAATTGCCCGTCGATCATAACGAAAACGCGGCGGCTGACAAGTCGCGCAGGGCAAAGTGGGAAAGGAAAATTTCTGAGCAAGGGAAGACGACAGTATCGGAGTCGGTAAATCATGCGGGCGTCGAAAGCGGCGCTTCCGGGACTTACTCATGCAGCCTTGCGGGAAATGGCATCTTCATAGATGTGTGCGATGTTCGGGTGACTGAGCGCGGCGGCAGCTTTCGCTTCCTGAATAAAGCGGCGCATTCGCTCCCCGTCAAAAGCAACATCAGAAGGCAAGACCTTCAGCGCAACAGCGTGGTCTAGCTGTGCGTCTAGCGCCAGATAGACTTTTCACCCATGCCACCTGCGCCGATCTGCGAGCGGATTTCGTAGCGGCCAAGATGTGTGCCGATTGCTATGTCCATTGGACACGTACTCTCAATGTTGAACCGGGCTGCGCCGATCTCGCCCTACACTGGTCGTTGCGAGGGCAATTGCTCTCGATTCACAACTGACGACTCGCGGTTTCCTGATTGGTCACTTGCCGCCCGTCACTGCTTTCTGAACGGCTTGTTCGATGGTGGGGCGGTCGGCGTCTTCAAAGCTGGCGAAACGGGCGACGGCGCGCCCATCCGCGCCGAAGAGGACGACGTAGGGGACGCCGACGACGCCTTCTTTGTTCGGCGCGATGTAGAGCTTGAAGAGTTCGAGAGGGGACCAGACGACTTCGTTCTCGATGCCGGCGGCTTGCATGTAAGCCGCGACCTTTTCGCCATCGATGAATTGATTGTTGGACGACAGGTTGACGACCACCAGTCCCTTGTCGTGGTAGCGTTTGGCGAGATCGACGATGAAGGGCGCGTGCTTTTGGCAGTGCGGACAGGTCGCGCTGAAGAAATCGAGCAGCACGACGCGCCCGCGCAGAGACGACAGACGCAGCTTGGTCCCCCTGACAGTTTCCAACTCGAAATCGGGAACGCCGGTCTGTGCGCCGGTCGCGTCGTCGGCGCGCGGCAGTTGATTAGCCGTCATTGCGTCGAGTTGCGGCGCGGCAATCAATGGGGCAGCGCGAGCGCTGGCGTAAAAGATGAGTGTGACGATGATGACGACAGCCAGCAGGCACAACTCGGAGAACAGCGCAGGTTTAATCGAACGAGACATTTCGTTTAACAACTCCTTCAAGCTGCTTGCGATAGAAACTTATTCGGACTCCGGTTCGGCACGGGCGGCGAGCGCGTCTTCAATCACTTGTTCCAGTTCGGCGGGCATCGTGCGGTCGTAGCCGATGAAGCGCTTGGCGAGGCGGCCCGTGCGGTCGAAGACGTAAGTCTGCGGGATCGCGTCGTTGTCGGAAAAGAGCAACTGCGCCATCGCGTCGTCCGGGTAGCCGAGCGGATACTGAATGCCGAACTCCTCGACAAAGCCCGCGACTTTCGGGCGGTCGTCTTCGCCGCCGACGTTCAAGCCGACGATCTGTAAGCCTTGCGCGCCGTAGCGACGTTGCAGCGCGATCAAATGCGGCGTCTGCTCACGGCACGGCGGGCAGTAAGTGGCCCAGATATCCAGCACCAAAACTTTCCCGTGGTAGTCCGCCGTCCGCGCGCGCCTGCCGTCGAGCATCGTCCAGCCGAGCGCAGACGCAATGATCCGCTGCGACAAAGACGAGCCGGCGTCTTTGTCGTTCGATGAAGCAATCGGCGGCATCGGCAGCGCCGTCTGCGGCGGCGCAGAGCCTCTCGGCGTCTGTGCCGCGACGTTAGCAGATTCCGGCATCGGTCGAGACCGGCTGCAAGCCGCAACGAACAGCGACGCGAGAGCTAAACCGAACAGCAACGGCAAAAAACGTTTGGACATAAATGAATTTAGAGCGAGCTTTCAGACAATCAATTGCGATTCGCTTGTGCGCGCGAGCACCGGCACATTTTACACGAGGCGAAACGCCTTGAGAAACGGGCGGGCGGAGAGGCTTGAGAAGAGGGTGGAGTGTTTGTCTGCAAAGTCAGGGACAGACAGCGATGATTTGATAAATAAAACAACAGGCGATGGTGTTCAGAAATGATGCCCCCTAGTATTCACTTCCGCCGCCCCGCTTTGGGGTTGATTACGCTGATGAGCCGGGCGGCGCGGGCGGGGTCGAGCGGCTTCAGGAGGTTGTACTCGTTCAGCGCATTTTTCTTATCGGCTGCCGCGCCCTTTTTGTCGCCCGCCTCGGCCTTCTTGTCGCTCGCCCTGACGTAGGCCACGCCGAGGTTGAGATGCGCCTGCGCGAAGTTCGGCCTGAGTTTGATCGACTGGCGAAAGGCGGCGATGGCCTGCTCGTCTTGTTCGAGCCGGAGGTAGGCGTTGCCCATGAGGTAGAGGTCGTCGGGATCGAGCGTGCGCCCGACCTGCTGGTAGGCGGCAAGTGATTGGCGGAAAGCCGCGAGCGACTCCTGCTCCCGTTTCAGCTTATCGTAGGCTGTAGCGATGTTGTAATGCGACAATCCCTCGTCCGCCGGTTCGCGCTTCTGGCGGAGCGCCGCTTGGCTTGCGGCGAGCGCTTCTTGATGCTGGCCTACTTGATTGAGGACGTAGCCGAGAAGGTTCTGCGTCTCAGCGCTGTTCGGCTTGAGGCGTACGGCTTGGCGCACTTCGGCGAGGGCTTCCGGCGCGCGGTCAACGCGCACGAGGATGTAACTAAGGACGAGATGCGGCCCATAGTTGTCCGGCTCCAACCGGATGGCCTGTCGCGCCGCCTCCTGCGCTTCGCGCATCTGTCCGGGGGTAGCGAGAGCTGAGGCCAGCATCGTCTGCGCGCTCGCGTTGTTCGGTGCGAGCTTCGCCGCTCCCTGCGCCGTCGAGAGCATCGCCGCATACTGCCCCTGCGAGTAATAAACGATGCACATGCCGAGATGAGCTTCGACCATCTCGGACTTGAGGCGCAGCGCCTGTTCAAACGAAGTCTGCGCTTCGCGGAAGCGGTCGAGGCGGACGTAGGCGTTGCCGAGTCCAGCGTGCGCTTCGGCTGTCGGCGGCAGAAGCCGCGCCGCCGTCTCGAAGGAGGTAGTCGCCTCTTCGCGCCGGTTCAGCATCAGGAGCGCGAAGCCGAGTTGGTAATGCCCGTCAAACAGGTTCGGCGCGGAGTTGACCGCTTGGCGCGACACGCGCTCGGCTTCCGCGAAACGCTCCTGCAAGAGATAGGCGCTCCCCAGAAAGAGATTCGTCGGCACATGATTCGGCTTGAGCCGCGCCGCCATCTCCAGAGCCTCGACGGCTTCTTTGTTCTCTTTCAGTTTGAGGTGAATGCCGCCGATGTTGAGATATGCGTCGTGCGCGTAATCGGGCGCGGCCTGTGTGGCGCGCCGCAGAGCGACAATCGCTTCGTGGGACTGATCGAGGTTCACGTAGGCTTTGCCGAGAAAGTAATAATTGTCTGGCGATAGATCGCCCGACGGTAAAGCCTGCTGAAAGGCTTCGATTGATTCGCGGAAGCGTTGCAGGTCAAAGAGGACGAGCGCCGTGTTGCGGTAGGCATCGCGCGCGCGCACATTCGGCTTGAGGCGGATGACGTTGGCGAAAGCCGGGATCGCCTCCTGCGGCTGCTTCTGTCGCATGTGCGCGACGCCGAGGCCGAAGTGCGCCTCGACATAGTTCGGGTCAGCCTTGAGCGCCTTTCGATAGTTCTCGATGGCTTTCTTGTATTCCGCCTTTTGCAGATGACCGTCGGCCTTCTTAGCGTGCTTCGGGGCGTCCTGCGGTTTTTGTAGGGCTGTCGCCGCCGGCGGGTCGCACAGGAAGGCGACACAGGCAAAAAGGAAAACCGCCAGCAAGTGGCGTGAGGACTGTTCCATTATTCCTACTCCAACTCTCGCGCTTGGTGGGCGCGGTCAGTAGCCTTGAATGAGGCGGATGATGAGTTGTGATTCGACTCTCTGCTGGGTGGCGGGCGCGAAGTTGAAGTTGTCCCGGTTGTTGATCTTTACCTTCGGCTTGATGTGAAATGCGCCGTACTGTGCGCCGACGAAGCCATTCGTCTTAACTTCTTTGATATTTGAGTCGTCGGTCTCGAAGGTGTCGCGCCCATCATTAGCCTTGAAGCTAACACCAGACTTGGTGACGAAGAATGAGCCTTCGCAGTAGTTGCTGAAGCTGCCATCGTGATCATGGTAAGCCTTGAAAGCCGCCGTGCCGCCACGCTCGATGGCGGCGCGCATGGCTTGTTCGGCAGAAGCAGCGTCGCGCCTGCCGTAGAGCAGCATAGTGCCGAGCATGGAGTAAGCCGTCGGTTGCGAAGGGTCTAGCTGGACGGCCTGCTGCGCGTAGCGGAAGGCGGAGTTCAGGTCGCTGGACGAAATGGAGGACTGCGCCCGATCAATCAGATCATCGTAGTTAGGGCCTGCGTTCCTGTCATCGCCACCGTCAAACGCATCATCGCCGCTGTCGAACGGCGAAGATGTTTCGGCGACGTCCGGCGTGGAATTTTCCGTGATCGCGCCGACAAGAGAGCGCGTGCCGCCAGCGGCGGTGATCTCGCGCGCGATGTCGGGCGTTACGGCGAAGTTCACGCCGCGCGCTTCGACGAACTGCTCGACGCGCGACGGGGCGATGCCGCCTTGAAGCATGGTGATGACCTCGTTCTTCGAGAGCGGAGAACCGGGCGGCACGGGCGGGCCGGAGGTGCGGGCAGGGGGCGATGAGTTGGCCGGTCGCGGCGCGGCACTCTTGGTGTTGGCTGCGGTCGTGGTCGCCGCACGGGGACGATAATTTTGCTGCGCGGCCTCGATGATTTCGGGGCGCGCTCCGGCGGCGAGCAAATCCTGCTCGGCGTCCGCCGTCATCTCAAAGTCAACGCCGCGCCGTCGAATCAGTTGGACGAGTTCGGTGGTCGAGAGGCCGTTAATCTTCACGGACTCGGTCAGTCCCTTCCGGCTGATGGGCTTGCCGCTGTTCTGCGCGTGCGCGCCTCCGCCGGACCAGTTGAGGGAGATTAAGAGAAGAGCCGCCAACGGCAGAGCGGCGAGCCGGGTCAGTACTCTTTGAGCTTTCGGGCGCATCGTGTTTCCTCTTGTCTTATTCACCGGAAGTTGAAAGTTTCTCGAACCTCATCCGACGTTATTGATCGAGCGCGTCGAGGGCGGCTTTCCTCTTACGACGCGCGGCAGCGTCGTCAGTTTTGGGCTTGGCGGGCGCTTTCGGCGCGGGCCGGGATTGTCTGGTCTGCGTGGTCGAAGCGGCGGGCGCGGGCCGGATGATCTCAAGCGGGGCGGGCTGCTGCTCTGCCGGGAGCGTCGTTGTCTCGTTGAGAGTCGGCTGTTCGCTCTGCATTACAGGCGGCGCGGCGGGCTGCTCCTGCGTCACCGTCTGCGAGGGGGCGGAAGATTTCTCTTCGGCCTGTGTCTTCGCCGGCTCCGCCTCCGGCGTTGTACTGCCGCTCAAAAGGAAGATGAGTGGCACGGCGACGAAGACTCCCAAAAGAACCAGCGCCGCCACGCCCGCACCAATGTAGTGCAGTGGCGTCAGCTTACTGAAGAAAGATGACTGCTGCGGCGCGGCTTGCGGCAGCGGAGCGAAAGGCTGCGAGGGCGCGGCGGGCGCTCCCGTTGTGGGCGCGACGCCAATCCGCGTCTCCTTCATCTGGCCGGACGTTGCCGGAGCGTCCGCGAACGCGCCGGGCATTCCGATCCGCGTTTCTTTGAACACGCTCGCGGTGGGCGGTGTCGCCTCTCCATCGCCGGTTGAATATCTCGTCGCCGGAGGCGCTGTGTCACCAGCGGACGGCGGCGACGTGATGCCCGGTTGCGACGGCGGCGCGCTGACGCTCAGCTGCGAGGGCGGTGTCGAATAGATGGGAGGATTACTGTACGGCGGCTGGCTCGGCCTCGTCGGGTAAGGCGAAGCAGCGCCGGGCGCGAGCAGTTCGATCCGGCCTGTGGCGGGGTAGCCCGCGTTCATTAGTTCGGCGCGAAAGTCGTCCGCTATCTGGAAACGCTCGTCGGGATTTTTGGCGATGGCGCGCATGATGGCCCCCTCGACGACGTATGGGATCGCCGGGTTCAACTGCGAGGGCAGCGGCGGCATCTGCTCGATCTGCGCCCTCATCAACTCGAACTCGTTCGGGATGTCAAAGGCCGCGCGCCCCGTCAGCATCTCGTAGAGTAACATGCCGAGGCTGTAGATGTCGGAGCGGGCGTCCGTCTCTAGTCCCCTGACCTGTTCGGGGGCCATGTATTCGATGGTGCCGATGACGTTGCCGGCGCGCGTCATGCGGGCCGTGCCGAGGATGCGCGCGATGCCGAAGTCGAGGACCTTGAGCGCGCCTTTGTGGGTGATCATCATGTTGGCGGGCTTGATGTCGCGGTGGATAATGCCGAAGTCGTGCGCGTGGTTGATGCCGTCGAGCATCTGGCAGAAGGTCGGGATGGCCTGTTCGCAGGCGAGCGCGCCGCGCTGCCCGATGACGTGATCGAGCGTGACGCCGCGCACGAACTCCAACACCATGAACAGTTCATCGCCCTGACGGAAAAAGCTGTAGAGCGTGGCGATGTTCGGGTGATTGAGCTTTGCCAGCGTGACGGCCTCAGAACGGAAACGCTCAACGACCTGCGGCTGGCTGCCGAGTTCGGGCCGGAGGACTTTGACGGCGACCTCGCGCTCCAGCATCATGTCCACCCCGCGATAGACCGCACCCATGCCGCCTTCGCCGAGCTTCTCTTCGATTTTATAGTTGCCGATGATTTGTCCGATCATTTGACAGCCTCCAACTCGCGCGTGATCCGCACGTCTTCCGCGTCAACCACGCCTGCGCCTTCGCGCACGACGCCGACGATCCCCACCGTAATGTTGTCGTGGCCGCCCCGCTCTTTGGCGAGCGCGATCAATTGTTCGCCGGCGGCGTGCGCGTCCGCCGCTTCGACGAGCGCGCGTCTGATCTCTTCGTCGCGCACGAGATCATAGAGGCCGTCCGAACACAGGAGATACTGGTCCCCCTCGCGGACGGCGAACGGCTCGCCCCAGACAGAGACCTCGACTTCGGGCGACGTGCCGAGGGCGCGCAGGATCACGTTCTTGTCTTCGTGCGTGCGCGCCTCTTCCGGCGTGATGAGGCCGAGTTTGACCATCTCCATGACCGCCGAGTGGTCTTCAGTCAGCAGATAAATCTCCCCGCCGCGCAGCATGTAGAGGCGGCTGTCGCCGACATGGGCGCAGTGTGCGAAGCCGCCGCGCAGCACGAGCGCCGTGCAGGTCGTACCCATGCCGCGCAGCTTCTCGTCCTTGAGCGAGGCGGCGTGAATCAAACGGTTGGCCTCTTCGACGGCGTGCTTCAAAGCCGCCGTGGGCGAGTCGTCTTCTGCTTGATAGTAAACGCGGCTGACGATCTCGACAGCCATCTGGCTTGCCACTTCGCCTGAAGCGTGGCCGCCCATCCCATCGGCGACGATGGTGAGCGCGCCCTTCATCTGTCGCAGCGCCGGATCGTTGGGGCGGACGTGCCTGCCGCTGTCCTCGTTGGCCTCGCGGACGCAGCCCACGTCCGTCTGCACACTGGCGAGGACTTCATAACCGCCCTGCGCGGGCGCGAGGTCATTTGTTGCCTTGATACTTTTACGCATGTTCGCTCTTATTCGTCCGCGTCGAATTCGGCGCGGGACTATTTGCTCATTGAGAAAGTATAGACTTTTTTATTCTCGGTCACGTCGAAGGAGACGATCCGCGGCTCGTGGCCTTCGCGCTTGAGCGTCAGTGTGACGCGCTCGCCGAGGCGGGCGTCGAGCTTGGTCGATTTCATCGTGCCGAGACGCTGCTCGCCCCGCCAAATTTCCGCCGGGCCGTCGCTCATATCAACCGTCACAGTTCTCGTCCCCGCCCTCGCCGCCTCACCTTTAGGTGGGGAAGATTGACCGGGCGCGGCTGCTCCCGCCGCACTCGGTTGCGCCGGCCCGTCCTCTCCCGAACTCATCGCGAAGTAAGTTCCGGCGACGGCGAAAATCAGGAACATGCACGCGATGACGGCGACGCCTGAGAGCTTCAGCCAGTTACGCTTCGCCCATGAGTCGGAAGGCCGCGCGTCTGTTCCAACAGCGCTGTAGCTGTCGTGCGGCGGAGTGATAGGCACATTGATGCGTGAGATGTCTTGCAGCAGCGCTTCAGCCGTTTGATACCTCTCCGCCGGATTCTTTTTCAAACAGCGCGTGATGACTGCGGTGATCTCGCGCGGGATGGCCGGATTCAATTGGGCGGGCGGCAGGTAGTCGGCCTTGCTGATTTTGGTGCAGAGCGCGCCGAGCGTCTGCGCCTCGAAGGGTACATGCCCCGTCGTCATCTCGTAGAGCAGAACGCCGAGCGCCCAGATGTCCGAGCGCGGATCGGCGATGCCGCTGGCGAGTTGTTCCGGCGAGATGTATTCGAGCGTCCCGATAACGCTGCCGGTCTCGGTCAGGCCGGGACTCATACTCCCTTTGGCGATGCCGAAGTCGAGCAGCTTCACTTGTCCCGTCGAGCTGATCTTGATGTTGTTGGATTTGATGTCGCGGTGAATGATGCCGTACCCATGAATGTAGCCGACGGCTTCGACCACAGCACGAAAGACGCGGAGCGTTTCCGCAAGCGGCAGGGGACCAACGGGCCTGATGCGGTCGGCGAGCGTCTGCCCGTCAACATATTCCATGATGATGCAGGGCTGGCCGTCGAATTCGAGAAAATCGTAGAGCGTGGCAATGTTCGGATGCTGGAGGCTGGCCTGTATGCGCGCCTCGTTGAAGAAGCGTTCGACGAAGCCGCCGGTGTTGGCAGTCTGCGTCAAGACTTTGATGGCGGCGACCCTCCCGATTTTGGAATGCACGCCGCGATAGACATCTCCCATTCCGCCCGCGCCGAGAAAATCCACGAGGCAGTATTCGCCGACGGTAGAGTTGATAAGGTCTGGCCTGCTCACTTTCGTTTCCCTACAAGCTGGGGAGTGCGGCGGCTGTGAACGATGCGAAACGCGCCTCACGCCCCGCGACCGTTAACGCGATCATCACCAATAAAGTCGTCTCAAGCGCCTGACCTTACTGGCCTACTGACATTAATTCTTTGCCGTAGCGGATCGGCACGGCGAACGTGATGGCGGCGTCGGTGCGACGCCCCGCGTAAAATATCCCGACGGCGCGCCCGCGGTCGTCAAAGACGGGGCCGCCGCTGTTGCCCGCGCCCGTCGAGTTGATGGTCAACTGATAGGCGTCGCCGAAGACGCTGTAGATGCCTTGTTTCTTCTCAGACGCTTCGCGCCCGCGCAGCAGCCTGCCGATATTGCCGACGCTGAGAGTCGGGTCAGGGAGTTCCGTCACCTGCCCTTCGCGGTTGAAAACGTCCTGCGATTTGACGATGCCGAAGACGGGCGGTGAAACCGCCGGATAACCGAGGACGATGGCCGCGTCGCCCGGCTGAATCGAATCGTAGTTATCGTTGATCTCGACTTTGGGCGTCGGATCGGGGACGCTGATCTTAATCATCGCCACATCATGGCGCGGCGACGATTGCACGAGCTGCGAGGCGATGCGATTTTCTTTGCCGGGGAAAGCGACGGCGAGGCGGTCATTCCTGCCGTCGAATTTTCCTTGCTTAATCACCTGCTTGGTTGCGGCAGGAACCCAAGTCGTCAATGGCTGCTCAAGTGGTTCATAACGCCCGGTGGCGGCGTCAATGACTATGCCCCGGTTGGCGCTCTCGGGGAAGTCATAAGCCGTTTCCCACGCCGCCGCGACGTGACGGTTAGTGAGGATGAAACCGTCGCTTGAGACGACAAATCCCGATCCGGTATGCTGGCCGCCGATGGCTTCGCTGTCCTTGTTGCCGTCGTAAGTCAGCACGGGTTCGATAGTGCCGTCATTTAACCTCACGTACATCGCGTAAGCGGCGGACCCGGCTTGGATCGGGCCTTTACGGTCTGGGTCTGGAAGATACTGGTGATAAACGAGGCCACCCGCCGGCGAGATGAGCCGCCACGCGACTTCGATCTTGACGACTGCGCTGGCGTTGGACTTCGCCACGGCGGAAGGCGTGAGCGCCGCGCCCGCTTCCTTGTCGGCGATGTTCTGCCGCAGCCCGCTGAGTTCCTGCTGCGCCCCGCGGTTGCGCCAGACCAGAAAGCCGGCCACCACGCCGAACAGCATCAGCACGGCGACGAGCGCCGCGCCGCCGATCAGAAGATACTTGCGCCCTTCGCTCTTCTTCGTCTCGGTGATGTTGTGCGAGATCATGCGCTCGACGGTCGCCTTGCCGATGGTGTTCGTGGGCGGAGGCGTCGCGCCCGACGGTGGCGAGACCATGCCCGCGCCGCCGATGCTGACGGCGCGCGTAGGGGGAGGGTCATGCAGGGTCGGGGCCATTGAGCCGGCGGGGATGCGCGTGGTCTTGACGGCTCCGGCGGGGCGCGGCTCAAGGTCGAAGATGAATTCGGGGCCGCCGGGTCCGAGTTGCACGGTGTCGCCCGGCCCGATCCGCATCGTGCCGTTGATGCGCTGACGGTTGACGAAAGTGCCGTTGCGACTGTTGAGGTCGGTGACGGTGAAGGCCGTCGGGTCGTTCGCATCTGGCGCGATGCGCGCGTGCTGGCGTCCGACGAGGTCGTCACGGTCGGGGTCGTAGCGGACGGTGGCCGAAGGGTCGCGCCCCATGATCAGCTCTTTGATGTGGTTGAGGGGGAACTCCTCGACCTGATTGGCCTTCGAGCCGCTCAAGTGCCTGAGAATTATGCGCTCCATGTTGTCTCCTCGATCAGGTTCAAGTGTGGCAAGCCGCGAGCGTGAGCCGGGCTTCACGGGACCGCGTGCCACGCGGCGCGCGGCTCACGGTATGATTTGCCGCAGGGCAAGCTCCGGCAGGGGAGTTTTACTTGCGGCATCAGGAATCGGGTGTCGGGACTCGGAAAGAAGCGAGAAGCAGTTGCTTCTCAACGCGAAAATTCTATGGCGAAAAAATCGAGCCTTGTTTCAAGAATTGCACTCCAGCGGATCGAACTCGCGTGTCCTTACTGCAAAACTTTTCGGAATCTCCCCGCCTCACTTGACTAAAACCATGTGGTCATCGGCGGCTGGCTACATCTTGTGCCAGCTTTTCTCTGGCCTCTGGCAGGTTTTGAAGGCGAAATTATACAGCAAACGAAAGCATAGACAAGAAAAATTAAGGCAAAGAGCGGTATGGGCGAGGGCGACGGAGAGAAAAAAACAAAGTGGTTTCGCCCGCTCTTCTAATCTCCCTCTCGCCCCATCGCGCTTATTCGTCTTGAGTGGGAAGTTGGCTCTGCTCAATGCCTTCGACCGAGGGCGGGGCTTCCGCCGAAGGCACGCCGTAATCTTCGTCGGCCCAGTGGCCGAAGTCGATGAGCTGGCAACGCTCAGAGCAGAACGGGCGGTGTGGATTATCTTTCCAAGTGATGGGCTTTTCGCAGATCGGACACTTCATAAAAAGACGATAGACCATTGACGATGGACGATGGCAGAACATTTTTGTCCATCGTCCGCTAGGCGCTGGCTGCCGCCGGCAGCGGGTGTTTGATTAAAATTTTGCGATCAACGAAATCGATCATACCGGCGCGGCGCATGTCGTTCAAGCGGACGGTGACGCTCTCGCGCGTCGAGCCGACAATGGAAGCGATCTCGCGGTGCGGGAGCGCGAGATCGATCAGCACGCCGTCTTCGGCGCGTCGTCCGTAGCGCTCCGAGAGTTCGATCAACAGTTTCTCCAGCCGGGCCGGGATGGCGTCAAGCGCGAAGTCGGCGACGCGCCGCTCCGAACGAGATAGCCGTTGACCGATCAGGCGGAAAGTGTAATCATAAAGCCCGCAACCCTCAGCCATCAATTGCCGGAATTCCCCCGCAGGTATCCGCAATAGGCGAGCATTTTCATACGCCACTGCGGACATCTGATGCGCCCCCGCAGCATAAAGCGCGTATTCGCCGAACAGCGAGCCGGTCGGCAAAATGTCAATGACCGCTTCACGCTCCGTCTCAGGCTCGATACAGCACAGTTTCACGCGCCCGCGCGTGAGTAAAAAGAGCGCGTCCGCAACATCGCCGGCGCGGTAAACGAAGCGGCGGCGGCGCACGTCCAATGCGAAAGCGGCGGTGGCGAGTTTCAGCAGCAGTGATTCGTCGAGCGTGCTGCCGATCTCAGTTTGCTGGATCAAGTTGGCGCGGTCTAGCGCGTTCAGATCGCAGGCTCGTCGGTGTGACATTGTGGGGGAACCTCTAACTTGAGTATGCTGGGATTGATGTAGTGTCGGCTTGGCGCTTGCGACTTGAGGCTGCGCCGTCAGAAGCGTTCAGATCAGTTGCCGGCCTCGCCGGAAAGAATTAAACGTGCGAGGAGTAGTAAAAAATGAGCGCTTAAACTTGTTCTTTTGAATATCCGAAACACGTTCGTGTGTGTGGGGCCTCAGCCGAAGACTGCGACCAAACGCGGGCGACCGTCCTTGTTAGAGCGCACTCTAGCATGAAGCCTCTGGCGCGCGCAAGATTTGTTTTTGAGGACGGATGAGGCGAGCGAACGGAAGTTATGGACAACAAATTTAAGATTCTGCTGGTTGACGACGATCCGGACAAGCGCCAATTGCTGCGCTTCGCGCTGGAGTTGAACGGCTACAAAGTGCTGACGGCCAACGATGGGCAAGAGGGTTTAGCGCTCACCGAAACGTTCCAAGTCGATCTGGTGATTACCGACGTGCAGATGCCCAGAATGGATGGCTTTGAAATGGCCCGTCGCATTCGCGCCAATCCGCAGACGCGCTTCATCCCAATCATCATCCAGAGCGCGACCCGCCACGATGAGCATGATCAGCGGAGCGGCGCGGAGGCCGGCGCGCTCGGCTACATCACCGACCCGACCGATCTCGATCTGTTGTTGGCGCGTGTCGGCACGCTCCTCGATTTCAAAAACTATCTCGACACGTGCGAAGAAGCGGCCTTCACCGATCACTTGACGGGGCTGGCGAACCGCCGCCGCTTCGAGCGGCAAGTGGAGCGCGAAGTGGAGCGCACACAACGTTATGGTAGGCCGTTCTGCCTGCTGCTGATCGACATCGATCATTTCAAAAATGTCAACGACACGCACGGCCACGAGGCTGGCGACGAAATGCTGCGGCGTTTAGGGGGCGCGCTGCAAGCCGGGACGCGCGGCATCGATACGACGGCGCGCATCGGCGGCGACGAGTTCGCAGTGATCCTGACCGAGACGGATTTGGCGCACGGCCTCGAAGTCGCCGAGCGCCTGCGCCTCGCGGTCAAAGAGACGAAAGTGCCGGAGGTTGAAGCCTTGAGCGCGAGCTTCGGGCTGGCCGAATTTTCCGCCGACATGCCGGACGGCAGCCGCGAGCTATTCGCCAATGCTGATGCCGCGCTCTATGAAGCCAAACGGCAAGGCCGCGACCGTGTCGGGCGCGCTCCCACTGCCGATCCGGAAGCGAACTCAGCGCAGGCACAGGGCGTAACAACAGGACAAGGATGAAGGATGAAGGCAGAAGGATGAAAAAGCGCTTCACTTCCGCCTTCATCTTTCATCTTTCATCTTTGTTTTATTGGAGGTTGCATGGCTGATTATCGAGACAGGTTGGAAGAGTGGCGTGCGGCGGCGCGGCGCAAGGCGCGCGAGCTTGATGAGAAGTACAAGATTAAGGATCGCGTCGAGGAGAGCGCGCGGGTGGCGCAGGATGCAGCCAAGCGCGGCGCGACGCGCGTGATGAGCGAAGCGGAGCGGGCGCGCGCCGAGGCCGAGCGCCTGAGCGAAGAGTTTGAAGTGCGTGATCGTGCGACGGATGTGCGCGAGGGAGCGCGGCACGCGGCGGATGAGGCGGCGAGAGCAGCGCGCGAAGCCTCTGAGCGTTTGCGCCATGCCGGGCGCGCAGCCGGCGAGCGGGCCAATGAGGTTTTCGGCGAAGCCAAGACTTACTACGAACGCGCGGCGCGGGCTTACA
>JALZKK010000241.1 GCA_030859285.1 Acidobacteriota bacterium
AACGCCTACACGATGAAGTAGCGATGGAAGAGCGGGCCGCGCGCTGGGCGGTGCATACTTGGGCGCTCGCGCTCGGCGCGATCTCGCCCGCCGAACTCGACGCGCTCGAAGCCTCAGACGAGCGGGCAACGGCACACGCTCCACGCACGACTGACGCCTCGAACCTTAAACGCAACGCGCCGGCCCCGGCTTCGCGCGCGTCGATACTTAACTCCACGCCCCCGACCGCGCGCGCATCTTCGACGTTTCCGGCCACAGCCCACGCGACGCAGAGAGCGACACACCGTGCGGCGACGCCGGCGCGCGAGACTTTTATGATCGCGGCTGATGGGAGCGGCGACTTCCTGACGCTTAACGACGCGCTCAAGCGAGCGGCGGCAGGCGCACGGGTGCGTGTGCGTCCCGGCGTCTATCACGAAGAGATGATAATCGACAAGCCAATTGAGATCGTCGGCGAAGGCGCGCTCGAAGAGATCGTCGTGCGCGCCACTCGTTCGAGTTGCCTCTCGATGCGCGCCGACGCGGCGACCGTGAGTAATCTGACTTTGCGCGGACAAGCATTGCGGGGCGGCATCGGCGGCGAGGGTTTCTTCGCCGTGGACATCCGGCACGGACGATTGCTGCTCCAAAATTGCGACATCAGTTCCGACTCGCTCTCTTGCATCGCCATTCACGGCCCGACCGCCGAGCCGGTGATCCGCCGCTGCCGCGTTCATCACGGTGTTGACTCCGGCATCTACGTCTTCGACCGGGCGCGTGGCGTCGTCGAAGCGTGCGACATCTTCGAGAACTCGAACGTCGGCGTGGCCTTGACCGGCGGCGCGCGAACGAGCGTCACCAATTGTCATGTTCATCATGGCAGAGCCGCCGGCATCGTCGTCTGGAATGGGGCGGCAAACACGATTGAGGATTGTGACATCTACGCGAACGCTTCGACGGGAGTCGGCGTCAGCGATCAAGGCGCGGCGACGTTGCGACGCTGCCGCGTTCACGAAGGGCAGAACACCGGCGTCTTCGTTCATCGTAACGGACAAGCAACCATCGAAGAGTGCAACATCTACCGACACGCGGAAGCGGAAGTCGCCGCCACCAGCGGCGGGAACGTGCGCCTGCACGAGTGTCAGATTCATCAAGGGCGGGCGTCAGGCGTGGTCGTGCGCGACGCCGGGCGGGCGAATTTGGAAGCGTGCGACATTTTCGACAATCGTGAATCGGGCCTGCGCGTGGAGGCAGGCGGCGTCGGCGTCGCGCGCAATTGCCGCATCAACGAAAACGGCCACGTCGGCGTTAGCGTCGAAGCGGGCGGCGCGGTCAACGTCGAAGACTGCGATCTAACGGAGAATCACGTGGCCCCGTGGGCGGCGGATTACGGCGCGCGCGTCGAGAGCCGGAACAACCGTTTGTGAAGATGACGGTAGCGGTTCAATTGTGGGAGATAGGTGGGAAGCATTAGCCACAGATGAACACGGATGGACACAGATTTGAAGTTGCCTTGCTCCGTGTTCATCTGTGTGCATCTGTGGCTCTCTCCAGCGTTTGAGCCATTTCCCGAACAACAGCCGAGAGGTAATTTATGGAGCAAGTTCTGAGAGAAGGCCAGACGGTTCGCACTGAGCCATCAGGAATGCAATGCACCGCCGAAAAGCTGCTCGGCGCGGGCGGACAGGGCGAGGTTTACAAGGCGACCCTCGGCGGCGAGGCAATCGCGCTCAAGTGGTTTTTCCCACAGATGGCGACGCCCGAACAACGCGCGGCAATTGAATTGCTCGTGCGGCGTGGCTCGCCGAGCGAGCATTTCCTGTGGCCCATCGAACTCGCAGTCGAAGAGAGTGTGCAGGGCTTCGGCTACGTGATGCGCCTGCGTCCGCCGCGTTTCAAAAATATCGTTGATTTGATGAAGCGTCGCATCGAACCGACCTTCCGCGCGCTCGCTACCGCCGGCTTCAATCTCGCGCATAATTATCTGCTACTCCATTCGCAAGGCTTCTGCTATCGCGACATCTCTTTCGGCAACGCCTTCTTCGATCCCGACACGGGCGACGTGCTGATCTGCGATTGCGACAATGTCGCCGTTGACGGCGCGGGCACGCTCGGCGTTTTAGGCACGCCCCGCTTTATGGCCCCCGAAGTAGTGCGCGGCGAGGCTGTGCCGAGTACGCAGACCGATTTGTTCTCGCTCGCTGTGCTGACCTTCTACATGCTGGTGGTTCATCACCCGCTCGAAGGGCGGAAGGAGACTGAGATCAAATGTCTCGACCTCCCGGCGATGAATAAACTCTACGGCACGGAACCCGTCTTCATCTTCGACCCGCACGACGAATCGAACCGCCCCGTCCCCGGCATCCACGATAACGCGCTCGCTTTCTGGCGCATCTACCCGCAGTTTTTGCGCGACCTCTTCACGCGCGCTTTCACCGCCGGCCTCAGCGACCCTGAACACGGGCGCGTCCGCGAAAGCGAGTGGCGCGAATCGATGGTCCGCCTGCGTGACGCAATTTTTTACTGCTCGTATTGCTCGCTCGAAAACTTCTATGACGCCGTTAAGCTGAAAGCCGCCGCCGGCAACCCCGGACTGTGCTGGTCGTGCGCCGTGCAACTCGTCCTGCCGCCGCGCATCCGGATTGGCAAGGGAGTGGTGATGCTGAACCACGACACAGAACTCTTCCCGCATCACGTTGACGACAATCAACTATATGACTTCTCGCAACCCGTCGCCGCCGTCGCGCGCCACCCGGCGAATGAAGGCGTCTGGGGATTAAAGAACTTGACCGGCGAGAAGTGGGTCGCGACCACTGCGGACGGCTATGTGCGTGATGTCGAACCCAATCGGAGCGTCACCCTCGGCGTGGGGACCAGGATCAACTTCGGCAGAGCCGAAGGCGAGATCAAACTATGAATCTCGCACACAGCCTCACGCCGGCGGGGCGTTGAATAAAGCAGCTAAAACGACATACCGACAAAGAAAATCTCACCAACGCCTAATCAATTCCCTGTGCCGGCTGAGTTGATTGAGCGCAGAATCTACGTGATCCGTGAGTAGAAAGTGATGCTCGATTCCGATCTCGCGGAACTTTATCAGGTCGAGACTAAAGCTCTTAATCGGGCGGTGAAACGTAACCTCGACCGATTCCCGGAAGATTTCATGTTTCAGTTGACCGAAGATGAAGTTCAATCTTTGAGGTTCCAATTTGGCACTTCAAACGAAGGACGCGGCGGACGGCGCTACTTGCCCTATGTCTTCACCGAACAAGGCGTCGCCATGCTGTCGAGCGTGCTTCGCAGCAGGCGCGCCGTGCAGGTCAACATCGTGATCATGCGCGCCTTTGTGAAACTGCGCGAGATGCTGCTTTCGCACGAAGAGTTGAACCGGAAGTTCTCCGCGCTCGAACAAAAGCTGACCGGGCATGACGAGAACTTCAAGGTAGTCTTCACGGCTCTGAGGAGGCTCATGGCTCCCCCCAACAACCTCGCCGGCGCATCGGGTTCAAAGCTGAGGGTGAATAGGAAGCGGTCACAAATTGGCACCTCAAAAGGGCGGCATTGAGGATTCAGGAAGCTGACAAGCGGTTCGCTTTTGCGCGGAGCAGACATCGAGCGCCGCGGTGTTCCTAGAACCGCTCTCTACTCCTTCATCACTTCATTAACCAAGAGCGTCAGCGCGTTGTTTTGCAGAATTTTGTTGTTGTGCAGGCTGCTGTGCGTATCGCAGATGAAGACTGCGTAGGCGATGGGGAGCGGCGTGTCGAAGAGCGCGCTCGTGCGGCGGGTGGCGAGGTCTGTGCCGAGCAGTGAACGGCGGGTGACACGACCATCGCCGGGTTGGAACATCGCACGCGTTACTTCCTTGCGCGAGAAGCGGCGATTGTTTGAGGCGCGGATTTCGCGCGGTGAGGTCAGCGTCAGCCAGCGTCCTTTCTTTTCGTCGCGGAGGATGACGGGCGCGAAAAGCGTCTCTTCACAGTCGCCGCCGAAGGCGAAGAGTGGGACGGGTTCCGGGCCTACTGGCGGGAAGAGATCGAGCGCTTCGTGAAAGCGGCGGGCGCGCTCTAAGACGACGGAGAGGTAAGCGTCGAGAATCGCCGGATCGCCCGCGCCTTTTCTTTCGTCTTCTGCACCGCCCGGTTCTTCGCCCTCCACGCCGCGCGCATAGCGTGCGCGATAGACGGGATCATTGATCGATGTCCAGCCGTACTTGCGCCACGTCGCCGGGTTGTAGAGATCAATTTCTAAAGGTTGCAAATTCTCGTCAAGAAAGCGCGGCGTCGCGCCGTGCGGCAGCAGTTGGTAGATCGAAGGCAGCGTCATCGCGTCCTCGCGCGAGAGCTTGTTCAACAGGCGCACGCGGCGGCGCAAGCCTTCCTGCACTGAATAGCCTTCGAGCAGCGTGGCGAACGCTTCCGCCGATCCTTCGTTCGGCGTGCCGAACATGAAAATCTTGTTGATGCCGCTCGCGCCCGCCCACGTCACGACGGGCGTCTGTCCGGCGGGCGGCAGATCGGCGTCGCCGTACCGCGCGGCATAGCGCGCGACGAGTCCGCCCATTGAATGGCCGATAATGTTGAAGCGCAGATCGGGGCGGTTCAACTTGTGTTTGAGGTCTGCGATCCGTCGGACGAGTGCGCGCGCCGTCTCCACGTTATCGCGCCGCCAATCGTAAGGGAAAACGTAGAGCGTGTCCGCGTCGCCGCCCGACGGTGGATTGTCCCAATCGCCCTCACGATAGCCGCCGTAAGTTTTGAGCGCGTTGAGCAGTTCTGCATACACCTGCACTTCAGGCGCGAGCCGCGCGAGTTTCGCCGTCTCTAGAATCTGCCGGGCCGCCAACTCATCGCGATTCGCGTCGAGGTCTGGCGTCATCGGCAACTCCAATTCGTCCGGCACGGCGCGAAACGCCGAAGGCCAGACCACTTCACCCGTTTTTTGATTGACGAGCTGCGAACCGAGAATGCCCGGAACCACGATCAATGGCGGCTTGCCCTTTCGCTCTCGCGTCGCCGCAAAAATCCGCTCTAGATCAGGCGTGCGGCGCGTGCCACAACCCGCGAGGAAAATGATGAATGATGAGTGCAGAATGATGAAGATAACGACGGCTTTTCTGTTTTTATTCATCATTCATCATTTCGCATTCATCATTTGCAGAGTTCCACTTCCGATTGATCAGGCTGGCGACGAAGCCCGCGCCGAAGCCGTTGTCGATGTTGACGACGGTGACGTTCGAGGCGCACGAGTTGAGCATTCCCAACAGCGCGGCCACGCCGCCGAACGATGCGCCGTAGCCGACGCTCGTCGGAATGGCGACGACGGGAACGGCGACCAGTCCGCCGACAACCGAAGGCAGCGCGCCTTCCATCCCGGCGGCGACGACGATCACGCGAAAACGCCGCAGCCGATCTTTCTCTGCGAGAATGCGGTGAATCCCGGCCACGCCCGCATCCCAAATGCGCGCCACGCGATTGCCCATCGCCTCGGCAGTTAAAGCCGCTTCTTCCGCGACGGGAATATCACTGGTCCCCGCCGTCACGATCCCGATCTCGCCGGTGCCTAGTTCCGTGCGGTCGCGCCAGATGCGGATCACGCGCGCCGCTTCATGCCATTCGGCGTCGGTGACGACGTTGCGGACTTCGCCGAATACGCCTGCGTCAGTGCGCGTCACCAGCACGTTCGGCGAGCGTTCGACTAACCGCTCGACGATCTCGCAGATTTGCGCCCGCGTTTTCCCTGCGCCGAAGACGACTTCGGGAAAGCCTTGCCGCTGGGCGCGCGCGTGATCGAGGCGCGTGTGCGTCAAGTCTTCAAAGTGCAAGTTGGCGAGCCGCCGCGCGGCTTCGTCCGTCTCCAACTCGCCGCTGCGGTGCGCGCGCAGGAGTCTCTCGATCTCTGGTAAGTCCATCGTGTCAACTTTTTGCTTGCGGTAGTCGTACTTACGCCGGAGATTCTATACCATTCAAGAAAAAGCAAGAGACAGGATTGACAGGTTGAACAAGATGCAGCACAGAAAAACGAGCGGGCGCGTGGTGGTGGCGCTCTGCTTCATCCCGTCAATCCTGTTCATCTCGTCAAATTGTTTTGCTTAAAGTCTAGAGCATTGAAACAAAGCGCGCCCGCAATCGGCGTCTCCTTGCGCTTGCCGGAGTCGGCTCGTATGATTCGACATTCGGAAAATTGGATGTCAAAGAGAGCTATCCTCTCAAATTCTCAAAAGCTGAGGAAGAAAATCGATGAGAATGTTCACTCCCGCGAGCCGCGTCCTATTGCTCGCCGCGCTGTGCATCACTTCTGTAGCGCACGCGGCTCAGACTGATCCGGTTGCGAAGATCGAAGAATATATGCAAGCCACGATGAAGGCCGACCGCTTCACCGGCGCGATTCTCGTGGCGCGCGACGATAAGATTTTGGTCAGCAAGGGCTACGGCATGGCCGACATCGAAGACGACGTGCCGAACGCGCCGCACACTAAATTCCGGCTCGGCTCGATCACGAAACAATTCACGGCAGCGGCGATCCTGCTCTTGCAAGAGCGCGGCAAGTTGGGTGTGCAAGATTCCGTCTGCAAATATGTGGACGACTGTCCCGCCGCGTGGCAGCCGATCACGATTCATCACCTCTTAACGCATACTTCCGGCATCCCGAATTTCACAGCTATGCCAGACTATTTGAAGACGATGGCGCTGCCTTCGCCCGCCAAAGAGACTGTCGGACGTGTCCGCGCGTTGCCGCTCGAATTCAAGCCGGGCGAGAAATTCAATTACAGCAATTCCGGCTATGTCCTGCTCGGCCACGTCATCGAAAAGGTCTCCGGTCAATCTTACGAACAGTTCGTGCGCGAGAACATTTTCAAGCCAATAGGGATGAACGACACGGGTTACGACTCCGGGCGCAGTATTTTGAAGCACCGCGCCAGCGGCTATACGCCAGACGGCGAGGCGTTCGTCAACGCTGCCTATCTCGACATGACCATTCCGCACGCTGCCGGCGCGCTCTATTCGACCGTCGGCGATTTGTACTCGTGGGACCAAGCGCTGAACACGGAAAAGCTGCTGACGAAAAAATCGCTCGACGCGCTGTTCAGTGCGGACAAGAATGAATATGCTTACGGGTGGGGCGTTCGTCAACAATTCAACCGACGCAACACGGCGCACGGCGGCGGCATCAACGGCTTCGCAACAATGATCTCGCGCTTCCCCGAAGACAAAGCGACTGTTATCGTCCTCAGCAACAACGACCGGGCTCCGGCCAGCCGCATCGCCCGCGATCTGGCCGCGATCACCTTCGGCGAGAAGTATGAACTGCCCGTTGAGCGCGCCGTCGCCAAAGTCGATCCGAAGGTTTACGATCTTTACGTCGGTGAGTACGAGTTGTCTCCCGTCTTCAAGATTACGGTCACGAAGGAAGACAACCGGCTGTACGCCCAAGCCACCAATCAGCCGAAGTTAGAGTTGTTCCCAACCTCCGAGACCGACTTCTTCCTCCGCGTCGTCAAAGCCGATATCAAGTTCGTTAAAAACGAACAGGGACAAGTGATTGGTCTCGCCCTGTTCCAAAACGGACAACAAGCGCCGGGGAAGAAAATCAAATAAAGACTGGAGTCTGAAGTTTGCAGTCTGGAGTCAACAGCATTCCTGTGTTTAACTCCGGACTTCTGACTCCAGACTCCAGACTCAAATATGGAATTGACCGTCGCCATCACCGGAGCATCCGGCGCGCTCTACGCGCAGCGAACGCTCGTGCATCTCGCGGCGAGCGGCGCGGTCGAGCGGATCAACTTGATCATGTCGGAGTCCGCGCTTGTAGTGGCGCGCGTCGAGTTGGGCGCGAATTTAACGGCGGGTGATGGCAAAGAAATCAACGAATGGATCGGGCTGGCAGCAGACTCCAAATTAATTCGCCTGCACCGGCTCGACAACATGGCGGCGACGCCGGCTTCCGGTTCGCACAAACAAGACGGAATGGTCATCGTGCCTTGCTCGATGGGGACGCTCGGCGCAATCGCTTCGGGCGCGGGAACGAACCTCATTCACCGCGCGGCGGACGTGACGCTGAAAGAAGGACGCAAACTCGTACTGGTCCCCCGCGAGTCGCCATACAACGCAATCCATTTAGAAAACATGCTCCGCCTCGCACACGCCGGCGCGCGCATCCTGCCCGCCAGCCCCGGCTTTTATCATCGTCCGCAGACACTCACGGAGTTGGTCGATCACCTCGTCTTCCGCATCCTCGATCAATTCAACGTTCCGCACACGCAGGCAACCGTGTGGAAGGGATGAGGGATGAATCAGAATTGCTCCATCGCTTTGTTTGCTCGTTGAAAAATGGAGCAATGAATCAATCTTATGGAGTGGCATAAAGAAGAGTTCACGATCAGCGACGAGCGCGGGCGGTTGGATTTCGCGTTCATTCA
>JALZKK010000242.1 GCA_030859285.1 Acidobacteriota bacterium
CTCAAAACCAGACTGCGCCGACGACAACGGCAGCCGCGCCCGCAGAGTCTCCGACCGCCGCACCTTCCGCCGACTTTGAAAAACTCTGGCGCAAGGCCGTGCATGACGGCGTGATTCCGGGGACGGAAGCGCAAACGATCTCGGTCTCGGCGCGCGGCGATCTGCCGGGCGTGCCTCCGCCTGTCGCATCCGGCGGGAATGCTTTGGAGATCGTCTTTCGTCCCGACCCGACAATTTACGATGGGCGGTTCGCAAACAATGGCTGGCTGCAAGAACTGCCGAAGCCGCTGACGAAATTGACGTGGGACGGCGTGGCTTTCATCAGCCCGGCAACGGCAAGGCAATTCGGCTTGGGCAACGCGAACAACATCACGAGCAAAGGCCAAGAGACTTTAGCCGACATATTGCGGCTCGATTTTCGCGGGCGGCAGGTCGCGTTCCCGGTCTGGATCATGCCGGGACAACCGGACGGCGTGGTGACGATCCCACTTGGCTACGGACGCTGGCGCGCGGGCCGCGTCGGGACGATCACAGAAGGCAAGCCCGATAATCTCTCCGGCTTTCAGAACGCTTACATGATCCGCACGTCCGATGCGCTGTGGTCAGGCGTTGGCCTCAACATCGCAAACACCGGCGAGACTTACCCGCTCGCTTCAACCCAACTGCACTTCAACATCGAAGACGAACGCGAAATCATTCGCGCCGGGACGCTCGAAGAATACAAACACGATCCACGACTCGCGCCGCACCGCGACGAGGATAAGCAACCGCCCGCGCCCGCTGGCGAGAATCGTCACCCCGCCGAACACGAATCGCTCTATCCCGAATTTGTTTACAACGGCTACAAGTGGGGGATGGCGATTGACCTCTCGACGTGCGTCGGTTGTAACGCTTGCATCGTCGCGTGCCAAGCGGAAAATAACATTCCCGTCGTCGGCAAAGATCAAATTTCGCGCGCGCGGGAGATGCATTGGCTGAGAGTCGATGCTTATTTTCGGGGCGCGATGGACAATCCGCAGGGCGTCTATTTCATGCCCGTGCCGTGTATGCACTGCGAGATTGCGCCGTGCGAGCCGGTCTGTCCGGTTCACGCCACTGTCCACAGCGCGGAGGGCTTGAACGACATGGTTTATAACCGCTGCGTCGGCACGCGGTATTGTTCCAATAACTGCCCGTACAAAGTGCGCCGCTTCAACTTTCTGCTCTATCAAGATTGGAATACGCCCTCGTTGAAGCTGATGCGGAACCCGGAAGTCTCGGTGCGCTCGCGCGGCGTGATGGAGAAATGTACTTACTGCGTGCAACGCATCCAGTACGCCAAGATCGAAGCCGAGAAGGAAAACCGCCGCGTCCGCGATGGCGAGATCGTCACGGCCTGTCAAGGCGCATGTCCGACGCAGGCCATCGTCTTCGGCGACTTGAATGACGAAAACAGCCGCGTCAGGAAACTGCACGAAGAGCCGCGCCGCTACGACTTATTGGCCGATTTGAACACGCGCCCGCGCACCGTCTATCTCGCGGCAGTGCGGAACCCGAATCCTGAAATGCAGTGACGAGTGACAAGTGACGAGCAAGAATCACAGCAGTAGTGAGAGACAAGTGACAGAAGCGATTCTGTCTTTAACTTATTACTCGTCACTCGTCTCTCGTCACTGAGGTTAGATATGCAAAGAGTCGATCAGCCACACGAAGAGATTCACACAACTCCGAATGTGATCGAGCCGGGCCATACGTTCGGGTCGGTGACGGACAAGATCAGCACGCTCGCCCTGCGGAAGCGGACGCCCATCGGTTGGTTCATCGGTTTCGCGCTCTCGTTCGCGGTGATGAACGTCCTGCTGTTCACGATTGTGTATCTCCTGCTGACCGGCATCGGCATTTGGGGCAACAACGTCCCGGTTGGCTGGGCGTTCGACATTATCAACTTCGTTTGGTGGATCGGCATCGGCCACGCGGGGACGCTGATTTCGGCGATCCTGTTGCTCTTGCGGCAAGAGTGGCGCACGTCGATCAATCGCTTTGCAGAAGCGATGACGCTCTTCGCGGTGGCCTGCGCCGCGCTCTTTCCGCTGTTGCATACGGGCCGCCCGTGGCTCGCGCTCTACTGGCTCTTTCCCTATCCGAACACGATGGGCATTTGGCCGCAGTTTCGCAGTCCCTTGATGTGGGACGTGTTCGCCGTCTCGACCTACGCGAGCGTGTCGGCCTTGTTCTGGTTCGTCGGCCTGATCCCGGACTTCGCCACCTTGCGCGACCGCGCGAAGAACAAGGCGGCTAAAATTATTTATGGGATGTTGGCTTTGGGCTGGCGCGGCAGCGCGCGGCACTGGGCGCGCTACGAGGTGGCGACCTTGCTCTTGGCGGGCTTGGCGACGCCGCTCGTCTTGTCGGTGCATACCATCGTCTCGTTCGATTTCGCGGTCGCGGTGTTACCCGGCTGGCACGCGACGATCTTCCCGCCCTACTTCGTCGCCGGCGCGATCTACGCGGGCTTCGCGATGGTCTTGACCTTAACCATCCCGCTCAGAAAATTTTACGGCCTCGAAGATTTCATCACGCACCGGCATCTGCGGAACATGGCGAAGATCATGCTCGCCACCGGCCTCATCGTCGCTTATGGCTACATGATGGAAGCGTTCTTCGCGTGGTACAGCCAGAACACTTACGAAGAGTACATGATCATCAACCGCATGACCGGACCGTATGCGTGGGCTTACTGGGCGCTGATCTTCTGCAACATCGTTACGCCACAGTTTCTCTGGTCGAAGCGCGTGCGCCACAGCACTGCCGCGCTGTTTGTGATCTCGCTGGTCGTCAGCGTCGGGATGTGGTTGGAGCGGTTCGTGATCATCGTGACGAGCCTGCACCGCGACTTCCTGCCCTCGTCGTGGGCCATGTATTCGCCGACCATCTTCGATTGGACGATGTTCATCGGCACCATCGGATTGTTCTTCACCTTGTTCTTCCTCTTCATCCGCTTCCTACCGATCATCTCGATCTTCGAGATGCGGACGATCCTGCCGCAGGCGGAAATGGCGAAGGAAGATTAACAACAGAGGATAGAGGATAGTAAAACGGAAACAGAGGGCAGAGGGTAGAGGATAGTTAAAAACAAATAGCAGCTTTCTTACTGCCCTCTATCCTCTCAGGTTTCGTTATGAAGAAATCGACACGACCGCCGACTTACGGCTTGATGGCCGAGTTCGATAATCCGACGGATGTGGTGGCCGCCGCCGAGCGCGTCTATGGGGAAGGCTACCGGCGCATCGACGCTTTTTCGCCGTATCCGATTGAAGCTCTGTCGGAAGCCGTCGGTGTGCATTCGACAAAGCTGCCGTTGATCGTTTTGATCGGCGGCATTCTCGGTTGCTTGGCCGGCTACTTCATGCAGTATTACGTTCACGTCATCGATTACCCGCTCAACGTCGGCGGCAAGCCGTTTCATAGTTGGCCGTCGTTCATTCCCATCACGTTCGAGTTGACGATCTTGGGCGCATCGCTCGGCGC
>JALZKK010000284.1 GCA_030859285.1 Acidobacteriota bacterium
GCCCGGCCTCGCCGCCCGAAAAGCAAGCTGACGGTGGGCAAAGCTCTCGGCATCACGGACACGCTCGAAGGTATTCGTTATGTGCGGACGCGCCCGCGCGTGCTGGCGTTGTTGGCGGTGAAACCGGCGTGGGGTTTGGGCGGCGGCATACTGGCCTTGTTAGCTGTCTTCGGCGAAAAGATTTTTCCCATCGGCGGCAGCGCGGCCATCGGCATCGGCGTGCTGTACGCGGTGCGCGGCGTCGGGACGGCGGTGGGACCAATCGCGTCGCGCATCCTGCTCGACGAAACACGGCGGCGAATGCAGCAAGCCATCGGCGTCTCGTTCATCATCGGCGGCGTCTTTTACATGGCTTTCGGCGCGGCGACGAATTTCGCCGTTGCTGCCACGATGCTCTTCATCGCGCACATGGGCGGCAGCATCGTCTGGATTTATGCGACCGTGCTATTGCAAGCGTCGGTCGAAGATGATTTTCGCGGGCGCGTCTTCGCCGCCGAACTGACCCTGTTGACGCTCGCGCTCGCTATCTCAAATTACGCGACCGGCGAACTGCTCGACCGCTTCGGCTATTCGCCCCGCGCCGTCACCATCGGCATCGGCGCATTCTTCCTCGTACCGGGACTGCTGTGGTTCGCAACAAGGAAATGGTGGGACCAACCGGGCAGCGGCCAATTGACGGCAGATGATAGATGATAAATCTGGGCTGTTGAGCGTACTGATAGACAGCCTCCATACTTCAATTCTCGACATTGAGGTTTTCGACTTTGGACTTTGGACTTTGGACTTTGGACTTGATCGAAGCGCGCTTTACCAACGCGGCGATCACCGCCGCCGATCTCGATCATCGTGCATGGGAACAGGCGCAGAGCATACAGATCGTGTGCTATTGGTCGGGTGCGGCGGCTCCGGCGGGGCGGCAAGCGGAGGCGCGTGTGCTGTGGACGAAAGAGGCGCTGTTGGTGCGTTTCGTGTGCCGGCAGGCGGAGCCGTTGATCGTGAGCGTTGCGCCGCAACTCGAACACAAGGCTGTGGGCTTGTGGGATCGCGATGTGTGCGAGCTGTTCATCGCGCCGCGCGCGGACGAGCCGAAGCGGTATTTCGAGTTTGAAGTCGCGCCGACCGGCGAATGGCTCGATCTGGCGATCCGGCAATTACCGGACAAACGCGAGACGGACGTGGGATACCAATCGGGCATGACCGCCGCCGCGCGGATCGACGAAGGCTCGGTGACGATGGCGCTCAACATTCCCTTCGCTGCGCTTGGTGGCACGCCGCAAGCGGGCGCGCGCTGGCGCGCGAATCTCTATCGCTGCATCGGCGAGGGACCAACGCGCGGCTACCTCACATGGCAACCAACGTTTACCCCGCAGCCGAACTTCCATGTCCCAGACAGATTCGGTTGGCTTAAATTTACTGACTAAAGCACAGGCGCATTCAATGTGTCTCAGAGAAAGGATGGTAATGTTGCTGGGCTCAAGGCGTTCAGCGCATTCTTCTGACAGCAATCCCGAAATCAGTCAAAACTTTTGCCTTCTCTGTTGTCGGCCAGATGATCGAAAAATGGCGCGCGGGCTTTAACTTGGGATATAACACTCGTTAGAGAAGCGCGGCGTTAAAGCTCTGCCGACGTCACGCTCGTTTTACGCAGACCCGGAATGAATAAAGGGAAGCAGCATGTTGGAAGTTAAAAATAAATCCGGCACCAAAGCCACCAATCAGCGACAAGGCGGAGATTTGTTCATCGTTGATAACAGTGATGCGGAATGGAAGGTTAAAAACTACTTGCGCGAGTGGACGGACATCGCGCACACGTTCGACATCGCCACCGGCTACTTCGAGATCGGCGCACTGCTCGCTCTGGAAGGTGAGTGGCAAAAACTTGATAAGCTCCGCATCCTGATGGGCGATGAGGTGACGAAGCGCACCAAGAAAGCCCTCGTCGCCGGCATTCAGTCGGTTGCACAAACGCTGGACGCGAGCATCGAGCGCGAGAAGGAGACCAACGATTTCCTGCACGGCGTTCCGGCGATTGTCGAAGCGATGTGCCGCAAACAGATTGAGTGCCGCGTCTATACTAAAGAGAAGTTTCATGCCAAGGCGTATATCACTCACTCTAAACTTTCCGTCGTCGGCTCATCGGCGCTCGTCGGCTCCAGCAACTTCACTTTTCCGGGTCTCACGCAAAACGTCGAACTGAACATTCAACTGCGCCGTGAAGTCGAGATTTTGCAAGAGTGGTATGAGCGTCATTGGGAACAGTCGGAAGACATCACGCCGGAAATCCTTAAAGTCATTGAGCGGCACGCGCGCGAGTACCCGCCTTTCGAGGTTTATGCGAAAGCCTTGCAGCAGTATTTTCGCGGGCATGAGATGAGCGTCGGCGAGTGGGAATTGGCCGGCGCGGAAAAAAGCGGGTCGCGTATCTTCCCGCGACTCGATCAATATCAGCAGGAAGGCTATCAGTCGTTGATGAAGATCGCACGCGACTTCGGCGGCGCATTGCTCTGCGACGGCGTCGGTTTGGGGAAGACCTTTATCGGCATGATGGTTATCGAACGACTCGTCGAACGAGAGCGCAAGCGCGTCGTGCTATTCGTACCAAAGGCGGCGCGCAAGCCTGTTTGGGAAAAGACTCTGCGCCGGTATTTGCCGCACCTGAGCGGCGATTTCTCAAATCTCGTTATCTTCAACCACACAGACCTTAATCGCGGCGGCGAGTTCGCCGAACGCTTGAATCGGATCAAAGAAATGGCGGATGCCGTTGTGATTGACGAAGCGCATCACTTCCGCAATCCCGGCATCAAGGGCGAAGGCGCGCGCCGCCCCTCGCGCTATCGCAGGCTCTACGACATCGCGGCTGGCAAAACGCTCTTCCTGTTGACGGCGACGCCGATTAACAATCGCCTCACCGATCTACAACACATGATCGAACTGTTCACGCAACGGCAACCGGACTATTTCAAGGCCGCTCCGCTCGGCATTCATTCGCTCCCCGGCCACTTCCGCAAGCTGGAAAAGGAACTTGATAAAGCGGTGCGCGAGCAGACCGGCGAAGGCGAAGAGGTTGAGACGAATCAAGTTGAAGCCGAACAGGTTTTAGCCAACGACGCGCTCTTTCGCGCGCTCGTCGTGCAGCGCAGCCGTGCTTACGTCAAAGCCAGCCAGTTGCAGCAGGGCGGGCAATTGACGATGTTTCCCACGCGCGAAGACCCGAAGGTTGCGGAGTATTCCGTAAAGAAAACTTACGGGCGTTTGCTGACGATGATCGAGAAGGCGTTCTCGAAGGAGAAGCCGCTTTTCTCGCTGGCGATCTACAACCCGCTTGCATACCTTCAGCGCCCGGATCGTGAGGCGATTGACCCGCTCGTGCAGGGGCGGCAAGGCCAAGTCGTCGCGCTCATCCGCACGCAATTCCTCAAGCGGTTCGAGAGTTCGGCGCACGCCTTCGGCTTATCGTGTGAGATGCTGCTGAAGAAGTTGCTGGCATTCGTCGCCAAGCATAGCCAGTCGCCGCGCGAGAGCGCCCGCTTC
>JALZKK010000303.1 GCA_030859285.1 Acidobacteriota bacterium
CAAGCGGCGCATGTCGGCCATTGTGCTTTAGTCCTTTCAAGAAATGTTTGGCGACAAATCTTGTCAAGGATAGCGGCACGGTGGCCTTTTATGCAGTTTCAAAGATCAATTTTTGTCCTGTACTGAACTTTGAACTATGCTGTTATTTCTTGAATCAATCGGGACGGGCGAGTTGCTCTTGATCCTTGTGGTGGCGCTGATGGTCTTCGGGCCGCGCAAGTTGCCGGAGTTGGCGAAGACGTTGGGTAAGAGCGTTAATGATTTCCGGCGCGCGTCGGATGATTTCAAGCGGACGTGGGAGCGCGAGGTCGAGACGGAGCGCGTCGAAGAGCGTGCGCGCATTGATCGCGCGCTGCATGAGCCGGACGAACGCGACGAACAAGCGTCGATTGAAGAACGCGCGATCATGCCAATCGAGCAGCCCGCCGCCGTCGCGCGCGGCGCAGAGATCGAAACTGTAACAATTAACAATCAGCAAGAGGCTCCTGACCTTTCGCGCAAAAGCGACTGGCTGTAAGTGATCGAAAGTTTACGCTAACAAAATCCCGCCTGAACCCGATGGCTTCCCTTTTAGAAACTGAACGAGAAGAACGCGATGACCGTCTCGGCGGGCAGATGTCTTTCCTCGAACACCTCGACGAGTTGCGCCGCCGTTTGATCCGCTCGGTGGTCTTCATCTTCGTCGCGGTCTTCGCTTGCTGGTTCGTCTCGGATCACATCTACAACTTTCTCGCGCGTCCCGTGCGCGTCGCGCTGGCCGAAGCGCAGCGGCAGCAACTCGCGGTGGCGGGCGGCGTGACCGGGCAGGAGATGGCCCTGCCGATCACGACGCTCAAGGAAGGAGACACCGGGCGTTTCGTCTTTGGCGAAGCGACCACGCTCGGCCAGAGCGTGATCCCGATGGGCGCGTCGGTGCAGGCGCGCGTCGCGCTCGACGGACAGGGGAGCATCGGCCTCTTCACGGATGAGCCGCTCTACGCAGGCAACACAGTGATCCCGAAAGGCGTTCGCCTGCCTTTGGAGTTGAATGTTGATCCGAGCGTGCTGCCCGGCATCGATCCGCGCCTCGTCGTCAACACGGCGCTGGAGCCGTTCTCGCTCTACTTCAAAGTCTCGCTTTACGCCGCTGTCTGTCTCGCCGTGCCGTTTTTGCTCTGGCAAGTCTGGGCCTTCATCGCGCCCGGCCTCTACCCGCACGAGCGTGGCTACGCGATTCCCTTCATCCTGCTCTCGACCATCGCCTTCGTCATCGGCGCGGCCTTCGCCTATTACGTCATTTTTCCGCCAGCAGCGACGTACCTGCTCGGACTCGGCCAAGATTTTCAACTGCTCTTAAAAGCCAGCGACTATTTCGACTTCATCATCTTCATCATGCTCGGCATGGGCCTCGTCTTCCAGATGCCCGCGATCACTTACGTGCTGTCGCGCCTCGGCCTCGTCTCCGCGCACTTTCTCATCGGCGTGTGGCGCACCGCGCTGATCGTCATCCTCATCGCCGCCGCCGTCCTTTCGCCCACCAGCGACGTGATGAACATGATGCTCTTCGCCGCGCCGATGGTCGTGCTGTATTTGGTCTCAATTTTTATTGCTTGGATATTCGGGAGACAGAGGCAGGCGGAACCGAAAAATTAGTGAGGTGAGGATGAAGAACAACGTTCGGTGGCTCGGTTGAGTGGCTGTTTTCTCGCTCGCGCTGAACCACCGAATAGTTCAGCCAATTCCGCCGCCCGGTCGTGATGCTGATCCCTTTCATTGACTAAAGCGACGACGTATGAGGTGTCGATGAAAACCTCAGTCAATGGTCTGCTCTCCAGTCAGATAAAGGTCGATGTTCTCAGAAAAGTCCGCCGGCCCGCTGATCCGAATCTGCCTCAACTTAGGCATTAAACTCGGCTCCGCGCTCTGAGGCCGTGACGCGGCGAACGCTTTGACGATCCGGTAAAGTTCTTCAAGACGCTCATCCGGCACTCGCTCAACCTCTGACTTGATAGCTTCTTTCGTAATCATGCTGATCACTTTACCCCAGTGACAGCCATTGTAAAAGCAGTTTTCTCATCTGACGGGCAACCGGGCTGCCTGCCTGCCGCATCTTGATTTTGTCCTACTGAGGCTCTAAAATTTGCTCCGAGAGTTTGGTGATGCTTGAGGTTATGCCTTTGTGGGAGATGCTTTGAGGCCAGCTCAGGGCGTCGCCGTTTTTGCAATCATCGCGTCGTTTTCATCACGGGGTTTTGCTTTCGCGCCGCCACTCTACTTCGGGCGGGCGCGAGTCTCAAACAACAGCTTATCGACTGATACGCAGCACAGGAGTTAGTAACTATGACTCGTCTGAATTGGCTCCGCTTCCCGGCGTTCATCCTCCTCGTTTGGACGCTCGCCGTCCCTGTCGCCGTCCCGGCGCAAAAGAAAGACAAGAAGAACGACAGTCAAGACGTGACCGAGCGCGAGCGCAACGTCAGGCCGGAGTTGAAGAAGGTTTACAAAGACTGGATCAACGAGGACGTGGCGTACATCATCACGGATGAAGAGCGCAAGGTTTTCAAGAGGCTCGCCACCGATGAAGAACGCGAGTCATTCATCGAAGCCTTCTGGCGGAAGCGCGATCCTGATCCGGACACGGACGAGAACGAATACAAGGAAGAGTATTACGAGCGCATCGCTTATGCCAACGAGCATTACGCTTCGGGCATCCCCGGTTGGAAGACGGATCGCGGGCGCATCTACATCGCTTACGGCAAGCCCGACGGAGTCGAGTCGCATCCTTCAGGCGGCGCTTATGATCGTCCTTCCTATCACGGTGGCGGTTCGACGACCACTTATCCGTTTGAAGTCTGGTTTTATCGTCACATTGCGAACATTGGCTCCGGCATCGAGATCGAGTTCGTTGATCCGACTGGGACGGGCGAGTATCGTATCGCCCGCTCGCCGGACGAGAAAGACGCCATGCTCTACGTGCCGGGTGCGGGACTCACGCTCAACGAGCAACTCGGCCTGTCGAGCAAGTCTGATCGCGTGGCTTACGGGTCGCAGTACCAACGCGAGCAGGACAGCCCGTTCTCGCGCCTCCAACTGCTCGTAGATTTGCAGAGAGCGCCCGCGATCAAGAATCCCGAACTGGCCGCGCTCCTGACCAGTTCGCCGAACGTCGAAGAGAATGCGCTCAACTTCGACCTGCGGATCGACTTCTTCCGCCAATCAGAGGAGCGCGTCGTGACCGCCTTCACGATCCAGACCGAGAACAACGAATTGGCGTTCGCCGACATCGGCGGCGTCCAGACGGCGCGGATGAATATTTTCGGCAGGATCGTCTCGCTCGCAGGGCGGCGCGTCGGCACGTTCGAGGATGTCGTGACGACGCAAGCCAGCGCTACCGAACTGCTCGACATGAAAGGCCGCAAGTCGGCTTACGGCAAAGCCGTTGCGTTGCCGCCGGGGACGTATCGCGCGGACGTGATCGTGCGCGACATCAACTCCGGCGCGACCCAAGTCGTGAAGAAAGGTTTTACAGTGCCGAAGTACGACGCGAAGCAACTCTCGACTTCGACGCTCATTCTCGCAGCCAAGCTGCAAGACCAATCCGGCCAGCCTTCGGTCGGCCAGTTCAGCATCGGCAACTTCAAAGTGATCCCGAATATCGCTGGCATCTACCGCAAAGGCGATCCGGTCGGCGTCTATTTGCAAGTTTATAACGCCGGCATTGATCAGACGACGCTCCGGCCTTCGGTCGATGTCGAATACGTCTTGACGAAAGACGGCAAGGAACTCGGCAAGATGGCGGAAGACTGGCGCGGCATGTCCGACGCCGGCCAACGCCTAACGCTTGCCCGCCTCGTTGACACCGCGCAACTCGCGCCCGGCGATTACCAAATGGCGATCCGCATCAAAGACCGCGTCTCCGGCCAATCGCTTGCGCCGTCGGAGAAGTTCACGATAGTGCAGTGACGAGTGACGAGAAAAGCAAAGCGGCCTGCGCTTCAACAACGCAGGCCGCTTTGCTTTTTCACTAACGGACACTGACCACACACCAACTCGTCACTCGTCACTGATCACTCGTCACAGCTTTTCTGAGCGCATTGACTAAGAGATGCGCGCGGCGCGTCGGCTCTGGCTGACGATAGCCGCCATCGCAGCGCAGCGTGAGATTGATGGCGTCTTCGAGATTGATGAGGTGTCCGGGCGAAACGTAGATCGGCTGCACTTTTGTTTTTGTCCGCAAGGCCGCGCCGAGCGTCTCGCCGTTTTTTGGATCGACGAGCGGCGTCCAACTCCCGCGCTCCGGCGTTGGTTCTTCATACTTCCCGACCAGCACAGACTTCGCGCAACCAAACGTCGGGCGATTCAACAACAGCCCGATGTGCGAAGCGATCCCCACACGACGCGGATGCGCGATCCCCTGCCCGTCAAACATCACCGCATCCGGCTCAATTTTTAATTTCGCCCACGCCTCCAACACCGACGGCG
This sequence comes from Acidobacteriota bacterium, assembly GCA_030859285.1. Classification (GTDB taxonomy): domain Bacteria; phylum Acidobacteriota; class Blastocatellia; order Pyrinomonadales; family Pyrinomonadaceae; genus JACCRA01. Next base: position 4,462 of record JALZKK010000303.1, read on the forward strand.
CTTCCCGAAACGACAACAAGCCCGGCACATACGGAAACTTCGTCTCGCTCACAACGCCGACTTCTTCGATTACTTCGAGCGTCGGCAAACGCAACACTACGACGCCGGCATAGACCACCGGCGAGAATTTATTGAACGAGATGTCCGCTCCCGCCACCGTCTCAATGGGACCAACGAGCGGCGCGATCCGCACTCGTTCACGCAAGCTCTTTTGCAGTTCGACTGCCTCGCGCGGCATGAGATTCCAATCGTGAAGTTGTTCGTAGTGAGCCATAATTGATAAAAGTGGATGCCCCTGCTGGGAGCGCGGGCATCCCCACCTGCCGCGTGCGCCAGCACGCGAAAGTGAAACGAGTAATTCAAGGTTGAGCCAACTTGAAGCTCACTATTCGTGCTGACGCGCCCGAGCGGGCAAGGATGCCCGCGCTCCCAGCCGTCGCGCCGCTCACTCCGATCAGGCTTGGACAGCACTGCTCGTGAAATTCACTATCTCGCTCGCCTTTATTTCTGCCCCTTCCTGCTGAATCGAATGCACATGCCAATTTTGATCATCGCGCTCAGGGAAATCGACGCGGTAGTGCGCGCCGCGTGATTCTTCGCGCCAGAGGGCAGCGCGGGCGATGAGCGTGGCGACGGTGAGGAAGTTGCGCGAGGGTGGGCGCAGGCGTGCTTGCGCGATCTGCTCGAACTCGCGGAGGGCGCGCATCAATGATTGTCGCGAGCGGAGGATACCAATGCGCTCCCACATCAGACGCCGCACGCGCTTTTGCACCGCGAGAGCGATCTCGCCGGTCGCATCGGTCGCCGCCTCTTCAGTTTCATTTTGCGTTGTGGTCTTGCTGGCAAACGACGCGGGCGCATTGTCCGTCGCCGCCGCGCGTCCGGCGCGTGCGCCGAAGACTAAACCTTCAAGCAGCGAGTTCGATGCCAAGCGGTTCGCGCCGTGAACGCCGGTGCAGGCCACTTCGCCGGCGGCATAGAGTCCGGGCAAAGTGGTGCGCCCGTCGAGGTCTGTGCGGACGCCGCCCATGATGTAATGCGCGGCGGGCGAGACGGGGACAGGGTCGCGCGTTAGATCGAGGCCGTAACGCAAGCAGGTGTCATAAATTTTCGGGAAGCGGCGACGGAGAAAGCGCGCGTCGAGCGCGGTCATGTCGATGTAAACGGTGCGCGTTGCGGTGCGTTCCATTTCGGCGACAATGGCCCGGCTTACGATGTCGCGCGGAGCCAACTCCGCCCGTCCGTGATAGCGCGGCATGAATCGCTTGCCGTCCACATTCCGCAGCACGCCGCCTTCGCCGCGCATCGCTTCGGACAACAGAAAACGCGGCGCACCTTCCACGTTCAAAGCCGTCGGGTGAAACTGCACGAACTCCATGTCGGCCAACTCCGCGCCCGCGCTGTAGGCCATCGCCATTCCGTCGCCCGTTGCCACCGCCGGGTTCGTCGTATGAAAGTAAAGCTGCCCCGCCCCTCCCGCAGCTAAGACGACTGCCCGCGCTCGCAACTCGCGCGGAGAGCGCACCAACGGATCGAGGAAGCGGACGCCGCAACATCGCCCGTCTTCCACGAGCAGACGCTGTGTCGCCGCGTGCGTCATAAATTGAATTCGCCGCTCGCGCCCCGTCCGCGCCAAGAGCGCACGCACGATCTCATGCCCCGTCGCGTCGCCGCCCGCGTGCAGGATGCGCCGCCGCGAATGCGCCGCCTCCTGCGTGAACAGCAGTTCTCCACCCTTTCGATCAAACTCCGCGCCCCACTCGATCAACTCACGCATGTAGCGCTGCCCATCCTCGACCAACACGCGCGCCGCCTCCGCATCGCACAACTCCGCTCCCGCTTGTAAGGTGTCGTCCTCATGCAACGACACCTCATCGTCTTCCGCCAGAGCCACCGCCACCCCGCCCTGCGCGTATTCGGTATTCGACTCGCTCGCGCGCTCCTTCGTCAACACCGTCACACGCGCCCCCAGCGTTGCGGCCAACTCCAAAGCCGCGCGCAAGCCCGCGATCCCGCTGCCGATCACAATGAAATCCGTCTCATGTGCCATGATTTTTCAGGGAACCAACCGCGACGGAATTCTAACAACCCCGACGCGAAGGCGACAACGCGAATAAGGCAGTTCTTATGAGACCATATCAAGCACTGCTACTTTCTTAGCGAGATCGGATCATCCGGTCGTATAATACGCCTGCTTACGTAGCTGTGCGGCATTTCCAACACAGATTATGTGTTGGGTGTTTTAACGTCTGGCCTACCTAATGAAGATAATTTCAGTCATTATTTTCTGCACCTTATTGGCGCTTACTTGTACAGCCGTCAGCAGCGTACAGAAGGCAAGACCCGTCCCTAGACGCATCAATAAACCGGACAAGCGCGGGTACACGCCGCTGATGCGCGCAGCAGAGCGAGGGCAAGTGAACGCTGTGCGCGCACTGCTGAAAAGTGGCGCGGAAGTTGACGCCAAACACTTCGCCGGTTTCACGGCCATGATGCTGGCAGCAAGTAAGGGGCAGCTCCAAACGGTGAAGATACTACTCGCGGCAGGGGCGAATCCGAATGTCAGCGTGGTGACCCCTCACGCGGGTACGATCAATCCGCTAATATGGGCGGTGTTGTCGGATAACAAAGAGGTGGTCGAGGTTCTCCTCAAAGCCGGGGCTGAAGTCAATCCGCAGGCGACAGATGGCGGCACGCCGTTGCTGTTTGCCGTGCAATCTGGTGAGACAGAAATCATCAAAATTTTGTTGGGCCGCGGGGCGGACGTGAATGCCAAGATGTTTAATGGCTATACCGCCTTGATGGTTGCTGCGGAAATTTCCGATCCTGAGATCACGAAAGTTCTCATTGCCGCCGGCGCTGATGTGAACGCTAGAAACGATTTTGGTGAAACGGCTCTATCCATTGCCACGAAAATGGGGAATGGCGGCGTGGTATTTACACTGAGGCAAGCCAGAGCGAACGAATAAGCGGCGCGTGTGAATCCGAGTGGATAAAGTAGCGCGGCTTTCGCTTCCTCAGCGACGGCTCGGAAGAGCGCGTGATTCGTTTCGAGTTGCCGCGCGCGGCGTGGGAGTTGACCAATCGACAGCGCTCATTTCGTCTCGGCCCGAAGGGTGGCCGTGCCTTTTTACATTCCCCGCCGTGCGCGTTAGAATGCGGCGTATCGATTCTTCAGTTCCCCGTTGACCATAACAGTTCAAGCCGTCGCTGCCGGGTGCGCCCTTCGCGCCTTTCGGTAGGCATTCCCTCGTCAGGGATCGCGCACGCGCCGCTGCGGCGGAAGGAGATAAAAGTGATGAAATGGAATCGTCTGGCGTCGCTCGCACTCGTGGCCGCGCTGATTGCGCCGAATGCCGCGCTCGCGCAGGACAGAAGTGGGCAGTCGGAAAAGATGCCCGCCGTCAAGGTGGCGAATGCCCTGCCGTCTGACAATTTGAAGAGCGGCAGTTCGTTGCCGCCGATCAAGTTTACGGAATACCGGCTCAAGAACGGCTTGCGCGTGATCCTGCATGAAGATCACTCGACGCCGATTGTGGGCGTCAATCTGTGGTATCACGTCGGCTCGAAGAATGAAGTACCGGGCCGCACCGGCTTCGCGCATTTGTTCGAGCATATGATGTTTCAAGGCTCGGAGAATTACGACGACGAGTACTTCAAGCCGATCCAAGAAGCGGGCGGGAATCTCAACGGCTCGACGAATCCCGACCGCACGAATTATTGGGAAGTGGTCCCATCGAATTTTCTTGAGACCGCGCTCTTCCTCGAAGCCGACCGTTTGAGCGGGCTGCTCGCCGTGTTGGACGAGAAGAAACTCGCCAACCAGCGCGACGTAGTGAAGAACGAGAAGCGACAGAATTACGACAACCGCCCGTATGGCTTGGTCGGCGCGAAGATCAACGAGACGCTCTACCCGGCGAATCACCCGTATCATTGGCTGACCATCGGCTCTTTGGAAGACCTCTCGAATGCTTCGCTCGAAGACGTGAAGAATTTCTTCCGCCGCTACTACACGCCGAACAACGCGAGCCTCGCCATCGCCGGCGACTTTGATCTGGCGGAGGCCCGAAAACTCGTAGAGAAATACTTTGGTCCCATCGCGAGCGGCCCGGACATCAAGCCGGTCACGGCCACACCGCCGCACCTCAAAGAGATGAAGCGCATCTCGATGGAAGACCGCGTGACGCTGCCGCGCGTTTATCAAGTGTGGGTCGTGCCGCCGCGCTACGCGCCGGACGAAGCGCCGCTCGACGCGCTGGCCTCGATCCTCGCAGGCGGCAAAACCTCGCGGCTCTACAAGACACTCGTCTATGACCAACAGATCGCGCAGGACGTGTCGGCCTTTAACAACGCGCAGGAACTCGGCGGGCAGTTTCAGATCGTCGCCACCGCCAAGCCCGGCAAGACGCTCGAAGAAATCGAGAAAGTGATCGCCGAAGAGTTAGACAAACTTCGCCGCGAGCCGCCGACCGCCGAAGAGATTGAGCGCGTCTATAACGCGACCGAGTCGGCTTTCGTTTACGGCTTGCAGACTGTTGGCGGCTTCGGCGGCAAAAACGATCAGTTGAATCAGTACGCGACTTATCTGAACAAGCCCGGCTACTTTCAAGAAGACCTCGCGCGCTATCGCCGCGTCACCGCGCAAGACGTACAGCGCGTCGCCAACACTTACTTGACCGACAAGCGCCTCATCGTCAGCGTCACACCGAAACCGCGCAGTCAGGCGACCGGCGAGCCGGTGGCAGCGAGTCCGGCCAAAGCCGTCGCCCCCACCAGCGCACAACAGCAACAGCAACCGTCCGGCGCGCAAGCAGTGACGAAGACCGAAGCCGCTGTGACCCGTCCGGCAGGCGCGGCCCCGCCGGCTTCGACTGCGCCCGCCACAGCGCCGACCACCCCACAATCGGACGCGAAGAAAGCAGCGCCGAAAGATTTTTCCGCGAACTTACCCAAGCCGAAGCCCGATCCGCGCTTCACTTTGCCGCAGATTCAGCGGCGCAAACTCTCGAACGGCCTCGACGTGCTGCTCGTCAAACACGATGAACTGCCCGTCGTCAGCATGAATCTCGTGTTAAAGACCGGAGCGGCGGCGGATGCGCCGGAACGCGCCGGCCTCGCCAGCCTGACCGCCGGATTGCTCGACGAGGGGACCAAGACACGCTCCGCGCTCGACATCTCGAATCAACTCGCGGCCATCGGCGCGCAACTCGGAACCGGCAGCGGTCGCGACGCGAGCAGCGTCACGCTCCGCACGCTGACGCGCCAACTTGATAAGGCTCTCGATATTTATGCGGACGTGATCACCAATCCGGCGTTCCCGAAAGACGAACTGGAGCGCGCCCGCTCCTCGCGCCTCGCGCAACTCGCGCAACTGCACGACAATGCCAACGCCGTCGCTGATCTGATCTTCGCGTCGCTCATCTATGGGCGCAAACATCCTTACGGCCAACCGGCCATCGGCGATGTCGCGTCCGTGACTGGCGTCAGCGTTGAGGACCCGCGCCGCTTCTACGAGACTTACTATCGTCCGAACAACGCCGCGCTCGTCGTCGTCGGCGACGTGCAGGCGGAAACTCTGCTCCCGAAACTCGAACGCGCTTTCGCCAACTGGAAGGCCGGCGAAGTTCCGGCGGTTAAATTCTCCGCCCCGCCCGCGCGTGAACGCGCCACGATCTACATTGTGGACAAACCCGGCGCGGCGCAGTCCGTCATCAACATCGGGCAACTCGGCGTCGAGCGCGCCTCGCCCGATTATTTCCCGCTGCTGGTGATGAACACGATCCTCGGCGGCGGCTTCGTCTCGCGCATTAACTTGAATTTGCGCGAAGACAAGGGTTACTCCTACGGCGCGCGCTCGTCGTTCGACTTCCGCCGCTCGCCGGGGCCATTCACCGCCTCAGCCGGCGTGCAGACCGCCTTCACGAAAGAGTCGGTCGTCGAATTTTTGAAAGAGCTGCGTGGCATTCGCGGCGAGATACCTGTCACCGACCGCGAGCTTGAGACCGCCAAGCAAGCACTCATTCGCGGCTTCCCGCGCAGTTTCGAGACGCCCGATCAGATCGCCAGCCGGCTCTCCGACAACGTGCTGTACAACTTGCCGGACAGCTACTTCAACAACTACATCACGAGCGTCCACGCCGTCAGCAAAGCCGATGTTAATCGCGTCGCCAACCGCTATCTCGATCCGTCGAAGCTGGCGATTCTCGTCGTCGGCGACCGCCAAGTGATCGAGCCGGGACTGCGCTCGCTCGAAGGCGTCGGCGAGTCTGTGACGCTCCTCGACGCCGAAGGCCGCACCGCTAACAGCAGCAGCAGCGAAAGCGGTAAGCAGTAAAAAACAGGAGGCAGGAGCAGGTGGCAGGAGGCAGTCAGGAGTTAGATCAGTCTTGACTGCCTTCTACTGTTTGCTTTCTGCCTTCTGCCGCCCGCCTCCTGATCCTGCCGTCTGCCCCTGCCTTCTGCGGTTTATCGTTCCCCGACACCCCTCCGCCCCGCAGCGGCAGCGATAATCATTCGGGTGATACGACTCGACGTAATCCAAAGTGATCTCCTCGCCCGGCTCAATGTCGCGGAGCGCGAAGAAAATAACGTGGCCGTGCATGATGCGGACAAAGCTATTGGGCCGGCACGAGTGATTGATGAACTGCGAACCGTTGCCGCCGACGCTGCTATCGATGCCCCAATAAGAATTGATCGCGCAGATGTGCAGCCGCCGACGCCCATGCATCCGTCGCGCCGCCTCGCGTCGGGAAACCAACTCGCCTGTCAACTCAACGATCTTGCGTCCCTTGCGAAACGCGACAGTCGCGAAACAGCCCGTCCCGTCAATCTTCGATTTACCGATCCGCAGGCCGGGAGCCGTTTGTTGCTGCATCTGATTCATTAACGAACGTACTGAACTGATGATGACGATTAGTTTACTGTGTAGAGAAACGATTCCGCGCATGCTGGG
>JALZKK010000318.1 GCA_030859285.1 Acidobacteriota bacterium
GCGATCCAAGTGGCCGAGGGACTCGCCAAAGCCCACGCGCACGGCATCATTCACCGCGACCTGAAGCCGGAGAATTTGATCATCAGCCGGGACGGCTACGCGAAGATTCTGGACTTCGGCTTGGCGAAGCTCGTCGAGCGGCGCGAGCGCGCACTCGTCGCCGATAGCGCGGAGAAAACGCGCCTTCTCGTCAAGACGCAACCCGGGACGATTATGGGGACGGTCAATTACATGTCGCCGGAGCAACTGCTCGGCCGGCGGGTTGACCTGCGGAGCGATGTCTTTTCCTTCGGCGTCGTCCTCTACGAAATGTTTGCCGGGCGGCGTCCGTTCGCGAGCGAAAACCGGATCGACACCATGCACGCCATCCTGCACGAAGAGCCGCCGCCCGCCCACGCCATCAAATCTGACCTGCCGCTCGTCTTGGAACGAATCCTCGCTAAAGCTCTGGCTAAAACGCCGAAGGAGCGTTATCAAAAGATCAAAGAACTTGCGGCGGAACTCAAGGCGCTCAAGCGCGACATGGAACTGGGCCGCGCCGCGCCGGCCCCGGCTAAACCTCGGCTGGTGTTGCGACACGCCACGACGCCCGCGCGAGCGCGCCGGATAGATTACGAGCAGGAACTCAACGAGTCGCAATACAAGGCGGTGATGACGGCTGACGGGCCGCTCCTGATTGTGGCGGGCGCGGGCACGGGGAAGACGCGCACTCTCGTGTATCGCATGGCGCGGCTGGTGGAGACGGGCGTGCGGCCTGAATCGGCGCTGTTGCTGACTTTCACGCGGCGCGCCGCCGCGAGCATGTTGGCGCGCGCGGCGGCGCTGGCCGACGAACGCTGCCAGCGCGTCTCAGGCGGCACGTTTCATTCAACGGCCCACTCCGTCTTACGAAAATTCCCGGAGCTGGCCGGCGTCGGGCGCAACTTTACCGTGCTGGACGGAAGCGACACCGAAGACCTGATTGATCTGTTGCGCCGGCAGATGCGACTGACCAAAGACCGGCGCTTCCCGCGCAAGCGCACCATCTGCGCCATCTTTAGCATGATCGTCAACAAGGTGATTCCGCTGGAGGAGGCGCTCGATCAGTTCTACCCGCAATTCACAGATGAGCGCGCTACGCTGGCAGAATTATTCAACGCCTTCGAGGAGTTCAAGCGTAGTCATCACATGCTCACTTACGACGATCTGCTCTTGCGTTTGCGTGAAGCGCTCGAAGGCAGCGCGGAGTTGTGCCAGCGGCTCTCCGAACAGTACCGCTACATCATGGTGGACGAGTATCAGGATACCAACAAGTTGCAAGCGCAGATCGTGCGGCTGATGACCGCCACGCACGACAACGTGGCGGTTGTCGGCGATGAATGCCAGTCAATCTATTCGTTCCGGGGGGCGAGCTTCAAGAACATGCTGGAGTTCCCGGAACTCTTCCCGAACGCACAGATCATCAAATTGGAAGAGAACTTCCGCAGCGCTCAACCCATCCTTGACGTTGCTAATGCGCTCATCTCCGACGTGAAAGAAGGCTACGCGAAGCGCCTCTTCTCACAGATGACGGAAGGGCCGCCGCCCGTGGCGGTCAGCGCGCGCGACGAAAACGAACAATCACGCTTCGTCGCGCAACGGATCGAAGAGTTGCGCGACGAGGGCGTGCCGCTCGACGAAATCGCCGTGCTGTTTCGCGCCGGCTCTCATTCGTTCGATTTGGAAATCGAGTTAAGCAAACACGGAATTCCATTTCGCAAATTCGGCGGCATCAGGTTCGCAGAATCTGCACACATCAAGGACGCGCTCTCGTTCCTCCGCGTGGTCGTCAACCCTTCTGACACGCTCTCGTGGTTCCGCGCACTCAAGCTGATTGACCACATCGGCGACGCCACCGTCGAGCAAATCCTCGATTATCTCGGCGTCGAGCGAAAAGAGTTCAGGGCGGCCCGGACGAAAGAGAGTCTGTTTAAGAAGCTGGCGCAATTTCCCGCGCGGGCCAGTTACCAAGACCCGTTGCTCCGGCTGTCGCGTTTGCTGTGCAAGCTGGTCGAGGAAAAATCACCCAGCACGCAACTTTCAAACGTGCTGCGCTTCTACCGGCCCATCCTGAAAGCCAGATACGATGATTATCCCCGGCGCGGGCGCGACCTCGAACACCTGCAAGCAATCACGAAACGATACACTAGCGCGGCGGAATTGCTGGCAGACGTGGCGCTTGATCCCTCGGATGCGGCGAACACGGCGGCGCGCGGCGGCGGCTACGTCACGCTCTCGACAGTCCATTCGGCCAAGGGGCTGGAATGGAACGCCCTGTTCGTCATCTGGATGACAGACGGGTGGTTTCCCTCCTCTCGCTCTTATGATGAGTTTGACGATTTGGAGGAAGAGCGACGCTTACTTTATGTCGCTACGACGCGGGCCAAGCAACACCTTTATTTCACTTATCCGCTCAACGCCTATCGAGGCGCAGGGACGGACTCCTTCCCTACCGTCTCGCGGTTTCTCGAACCGATCTCCGCCACGATTCTGCATCGTGCAACCCTGCTGGGCGTTGAGTAATTCAAGCTAGCCTCAACGGTTGCGTGGCAAAACTGAGCGCGAAAAAGTTGAACTTTTTCGCGTTGTTTCGTGAGATTTCGTGGATCGCTTTTTTCTCGACGGGCCGCGTGTGTCACCGATGACTTCGAGACCGACAGTGTCCGCCGCACACAGCGCGCCCAACCGTTGACGTAGTGGTGGTGTTTCAGAGACGGGAGATGAGCTGATTACTCTCTGCGTTCTTGGCGGCTCTCTTCGCGCCCTTTGCGGTAAAAATCTGCCGTCATTCAAGCGCGTTCAGCTTCTCAACCTGATAACTGCTCGAATTAGCACGAACGCCGGAAAGGAACAAACACACGTGCGATTCCCCTTTACACTGCCGAATGGCAAAGAGTTCGACGCCGTCGGCTTCGGCTTGAACGCCGTCGATCATTTGATCTTGATGCCGGAGTATCCGGCCTTCGACACGAAGACGCGACTCCTCGAACACGTCCAATCGGCGGGCGGGCAGACGGCTTCGGCGATGGTCGGGCTGCAAAGATTAGGATTGAAGACCGCGTATGCCGGGCGTTTTGGCTCGGACGCGGAAGGGTTTTTCGGGTTGGCGACATTGCGCGACGAAGGCGTTGACGTGTCGCGCGCGGAGGTAATTGAGGGCGCGCGGAATCAGATCGCTTTCATCATCATCGACGCCCGCACGGGCGAGCGCACGATCCTCTGGGATCGTGACGAGCGGCTGGCTTACAAGGCCGAAGAAGCGCCGACGGGCTTCGCTGCACGCGGGCGCGTGCTGCACTTGGACGCGCACGACCCTTTGGCTTGCGCGCGCGT
>JALZKK010000328.1 GCA_030859285.1 Acidobacteriota bacterium
GACCGGCGGCTTCGATCAGGAGATCAAGAAGAGCGAGATTCTGATCGGAACGGCGGAGCAGGCGCGCGAGATCGTCGCGGAAGCGGAGCAGCAGAATTACCAAGTCGCCGAAGTCACAACGAAAGAGCGGAAGCGCAATCCTGTGCCGCCGTTCATCACGTCGAAGCTGCAACAAGAGGCGTCGAGAAAACTCGGCTTCGCGGTGAAGAAGACGATGATGCTCGCGCAAAAACTTTATGAAGGCGTGGAGATCGGCGCGGAAGGCGCGGTCGGTCTGATCACATATATGCGAACCGATTCGACGCGCGTCTCAGACACAGCTTTGAATGAAGTGCGCGAGTTCGTCAACGGTCAATATGGCGCACAATATCTTCCTGAGAAGGCTGTCCATTACCGCTCGAAAAAAGGCGCGCAGGACGCGCACGAAGCGATCCGCCCGACCGACGTAGCGCACACGCCGGAATCGCTCGAACGTTTCCTCAACAAGGAAGAACTAAAACTCTATCGTTTGATCTGGCAGCGATTCGTCGCTTCGCAGATGATGCCCGCCATTTTCGATCAGACGACGATTGATATTGAGGCCGGACGTTTTCTGTTCCGCGCGACCGGATCGGTTTTGAAGTTCGACGGCTTCCTGCGCGTTTATGAGGAAGGCCGTGATGAGAAGTCGGACGAAGACGAAGAGGCAGCGCGCAAGCTGCCGTTGGTGGAAAAAGGCGAGAGCTTGAAACTTAACTCCGTCGCGCCGGAACAGCATTTCACCGAACCGCCGCCGCGTTATACGGAAGCGACGCTCGTCAAAGCTCTCGAAGAGAAGGGCATCGGACGGCCTTCGACCTACGCCGCGATTATGACGACGATCTTGGATCGCGAGTACGTCGAGAAAGTCGAAGGGCGTTTTCACCCGACGGCGTTGGGGATGACGGTCAACGATCTGCTCGTCGCGAGTTTCGACGATCTCTTCAATGAATCGTACACGGCGCGAATGGAAGAGGAGTTGGACGAGATCGAAGAAGGGAAGCTGAAATGGACGGAGGCGCTGCATGAGTTCTACGGAAAATTCGCGAAGGACTTAAAGACCGCCGAGGCCGAGATGAAGGCCGCGAAGCAGCAAGCGATCCCGACCGATGAGATTTGCGAAAAGTGCGGCGCAGGGATGGTGATCAAGTTCGGTCGCTTCGGGCAATTCCTCGCCTGCTCGAATTATCCCGAATGCCGCACGACGCGCGAGGTTAAGAAGACGACGAACGCGGCGACGACTACCGAAGGCGACGGTGCGGCCCCGTGGGCGAAAGCGGCGACGGCGGCGAATGCGGAAGGCGGCGAAGGCGCGGCGGAACAGGAAGATGAGACGTGCGAGCTGTGTGGCAAACCGATGGCTTTGAAGCGTGGTCGCTTCGGGCAATTTATGGGCTGCACGGGCTATCCCGAATGCCGCAACATTCGCAAGATTAGCAAGTCCGGCGTCGTTGCCGCGCCGCCCGAACCGCTCGACGAGAAATGCCCCGACTGCGGCGCGCAATTAGTTAAACGGCACGGACGTTTCGGCGAGTTCGTCTCCTGCTCGAACTACCCGACTTGTAAATTCGTCAAACGCGAAACGATTGGCGTGGCGTGCGTGCGGCCCGGCTGCAAGGGCGAGATCGTCGTCAAAAAATCAAAGCGCGGCAAAGTCTTCTACGGCTGTTCGGAATATCCAAAATGCGATGCGGTCTATTGGGACAAGCCCCTCGCCGATACGCCCTGCCCGCAATGCCACGCGCCATTCCTGTTGGAGAAGACGACGAAGAAAGGCACGACGCGGTTGTGTGTGCGCGAAGAATGCGGCTACCGAGAGGAAGCGATGCCGACGCCCGCGCGACCTGTGGCCGGCGGGGCCAGCCTGTCGCCTGAAAGCTAGAAGCTATAGACCGCAAGAAAAATCAGCCACAAACGAACACGAATTAGCACGAAAGAAAAAGCATCGATGCTTGCCCCACCAATTGATGGCATAGCGGCGACCTCATTCTGCTTCCACCTCATTCGTGTTTATCCGTGTCCATTCGTGGCTCAATCTTCTTAAAGACGTGGTCTATCAAGTATTGCCTCAGATAAACTTCTGCCTTAATATCCCCGCGCTTTAACCTATCTCTCAACGCGAGGAGTCTCACACCATGAGACTACAGGACGTACCCGCCGCAGGCGTCACGATCAAGTCGCTGGCGCTGGACAGAGAGCTGGCCCACCACATTCAAATCAGGCTTAGAGACCTCGGCATTCTCGATCCGCCGATTGATGGCGATTTCGGGCCGGTCTCGAAGTTGGCCCTGCGTGAGTTTGCCAAATTGGTCAAGCTGAAAGTCGAAGACCTGATCACGCGAGAGGCAGCGCAGGCTTTGATCGACGCCAATGCCGGCACGCTGCTGCCGTTAGACATCGGGACAGATTTTGCGAGCCGCATTGTCAAATACATGCGATTGAAAGATTACTGGTTCGGCAGAATGCCCGGCTATCTCAACATCGTTTATGTCGAGGGCATGAGCGAAGACGGCACGCTCAACGACGACAAACCGAACGTGTGGAACGATCTCCGCATCGTCATTGAGATCAAGGGAAAGAAGCCGACGTTGGCTGGCGTCTGGCAGGCGACGACTGAGCCGGGGCGGAAGGCCGTCCTCAAGCCGGTTAACCTGAAAGGAGCGGCGCGCATCGCCTTCGGCCAGTACAAGGCGTGGCGCGTCGGCATGCATAAGGCCGGGACCTCTTCGGCCCACGAGGCTTTGGTGCAGGTTGATACCGTCACTGTCCACCGTGATCTCAACAAGGATTTCAAACGCACAGACGACAAAACTGATGTCGGCAGCGGCTTCGGCATTAACCAGCACAGAGGGTTCAACATGCCGGTCGGCGACATCGGCATGGCGAGCGCCGGCTGCCTCGTCGGGAGAACCAACAAAGGGCATGAAGAGTTTATGAAACTGGTCAAAACCGACGTGCGCTTCAAGGAGGCCAGCCAAGGCTACAAATTCATTTCGACCGTTATCGCGGGTGACGACCTCAATCGCCTCATCGTCTAACGCGCCCGGCTCAGGGAGAGGAGGCAGGAGCAGGAGGCAGACGGCAGGGACGAGGCAACAGCGCGGCCTGCCTCCTGCTCCTGCCTCCTGCGAACGCCCTGTCTTGAAACTTCTAGTGCCGCGCGGCAGTATAAACACTTTCCCACGCTCGAACGGTGCGAGAATTTTTCAAGCATCACTAACAAAAAGAGGAGATTCCGACAAGATGTTAAGACGCCATTTAATGGCCGCGCTGCTCGTTTGCTCGCTGCTCGTCACGAGTTTTCCCTTGCGCGCGCAACAGCCTACTGCCACGCCCGCGCAGCAACCCGCCGCTCCGGCGCAACCGGCGCAAACAGCGGACGCCAACGATCCTATCGCACGGATCAAAGATGAAGGCATGAACCGCTCACAGGTCATGCAGACCTTGAGTTACTTAACCGACGTGATCGGGCCGCGCCTGACCAACTCGCCGAATATGAAGCGCGCCAACGAGTGGACGCGCGACAAGATGGCCTCGTGGGGTTTGCAGAACGCGAAGCTCGAAGCGTGGGGGCCGTTCGGACGCGGTTGGTCCCTCAAACGTTTCACAGCGGAAGTCGTCGAGCCGCAGGGCTTCCCCGTCATCGCCTATCCGAAGGCTTGGTCTCCCGGACTGCAAGGGACGCTCAACGCCGAGGTCATCCACCTCGACGCGAAGAATGAAGCCGACTTTGAGAAGTACAAGGGCCGCTTGAAGGGCGCGATTGTCCTGACCAGTCCGATGCGTGAGGTGAAGGCGCACTTCGAGCCGCAGGGGACACGCCTGACGGAGAAGCAGTTGCTTGATCTCGCCAACGCGCCCGATCCGAACTCGCGTCAGGGACCACCGCGCCAGCGCTTTCAGATCACGCCGGAGTTCGTCCAGCAGCGCCTCCTCGATCTCAAGAAGGCCAACTTCATCATCAACGAAGGCGCGGCTCTCCTCGTCGATTCCGGTCGCGGCGACGGCGGAACGATCTTCGTGCAGTCGGCCTCCGTACCGCAGCCCGTCCCTGACAACGTCGATCCCAATAACATGCAATCATTGATGGCTCTGTTCACGGGTCGCGGCACGCCGGTCTATGACAAGAGCGCGCCGAAGACGCTGCCGCAGATCGTCCTCGCCGCCGAACATTACAACCGCCTCGTCCGCATGATTCAGGCGGACGAAAAGGTGCGGATGGCCGTCAACCTCGACGTGCAGTTCCACGATCAAGACTTGATGGGCTACAACACCATCGCCGAGATTCCGGGCAGCGACCCCGCGCTCAAAGATGAAGTCGTGATGCTCGGCGGCCACATGGACTCGTGGCACGGCGGGACGGGCGCGACCGACAACGGCGCAGGCGTCGCCGTCGCGATGGAGGCCGTTAGGATTTTGCAGGCGCTCAATTTGAAGCCTCGCCGCACCATCCGCGTCGCGCTGTGGGGCGGCGAGGAGCAGGGCCTGTTGGGATCGCGCGCTTACGTCCGTGAACACTTCGGCGAGATCGAGGGGCCGGGCGCGCAGGCGGCCTCGTTCGGCGTCGCGGGAGCCGGCGCGGTCAAACTGAAGACGAAGCCTGAATACGAAAAGCTCTCGGCCTACTTCAACCTCGATAACGGGACGGGCAAAATTCGCGGCGTTTATCTGCAAGGCAACGCCGCCGTGATGCCGATCTTCCGCCAGTGGCTCGCGCCGTTCAAAGACATGGGCGCTGCGACGCTCACGATGTCAAACACCGGCGGGACGGATCACCTCGCGTTTGACGCCATCGGCCTGCCCGGCTTCCAGTTCATCCAAGACGAAGCCGAGTACTCGACACGCACGCACCACTCGAACCAAGACAGCTTCGACCGCATTTTGGCCGAAGACATGAAGCAGGCCGCCACCATCATGGCCGCCTTCGTCTATCAAACCGCGATGCGCGACGAGAAACTGCCGCGCAAGCCCGCGCCGGGAAGGTAATATCGGATGGCACAATAAGAGAGTTTAGAAGGCGGACCCGGTCCGCCTTCTAAACGACCTCATAATTTCTTCTGCCATCTGGTAGCAGTACCGCCTGCGGTAACGGGCGGTACTGACCAGTTCTGAGAATCTGCGGCCTCACAAAAAACGGGCGCACCTCCAATGAAGGCGCGCCCGTTTTGCAATAAAGTGATCTGTCGCTGCCCGCGTTACATCGTCCGGGTAGATGAAGATGAGCTGGGCGAACCGCCCATGCTCGCGCCGCTACCGCCGGCTTGACCTCTAGCTTGGGCATCGCTTTGAGCGATGCCAGCGCTTGCACTGCTGGTCTGCTGCTCCAGCTTGGAGCGTTGCGCGACCTCGCGTTGCGTCGAGAGATCGATACCAATTAGGTCTTTGAGCTTGCCGAGGATCGCGGGCAGCACGACGGTTTGCGCCGTCTTTGAAAGTTCATCGACGGCGCGGCTGCCGAGCGTCGAGACTTCCTGCTGCAAGCGGTCGTAAGCTTGCGTCTCTTTGAAGCGGCGAATGAGTCCCGGCTTGTCCGGCTCGTTGGCCGACGAATCCGTTGCGGCTTGATAGCCGCTACTGTACGACGGCCTCGCCGCCGATGTGGAGTCTGTTGAGCGCGACGAGTAGTCAGCCTCGCTCGTGGGCATATGGGACGCAGAACCATAAGCGCCGCCGGTGATGGCTCCTGCTGCGTAAGAGCGCGCAGACGACGCGGCCAAGTCATCGCCGTAATCTTCGCCGTCCGATCTGTAATAACGGTCGGTCAACTCGCCGTCGCCCTTGAACACGCCGCCGACGTTATAGCCGACGACGAGGCCGACGCCGAGCGCGCCCAAAGAGAAAGCCGCCGGGCGGCGTCGATATTGCTCGCGCCAATCGAGCGATTGCGAGATCGTCTCGCGCACGTTTTGATATTGGGTACTCACGGTGTCCTTGATCTCTTCAACTGTGTTAGTAATCGATTCACGCGCCTCATCCATTCGACGCTGCAACTCGGCTTTGGTTGCGTCTTCGTCGGTCACATCCTCGGCGGCGCGTGCGGTTGCTACATTTCGTTCTTCAGCCATTGCTTATCCTTTCTCAGCTCTTCAAGGCTGCGGTCCGGCGCGGGGTTGTGCGCCGCCAGCCGGTTCTTCATGACATACGCGAGGATGCCGCCGACGATCAAGTACAGCACGCCGGTCACGAGGAATCCAAGCGCGTAGTTAATCGGCGGAGCAAACGAGTCGAACAGCGTCGAGATGAAGAAGGCAATCGCCACATTCAACAACGCGAAGCCGATAGCCGCCAGCACGCCGCCGACCGCGATGAGCGCGATGTCCCGCGTATAGACGGCAGCCTCTTCCTTGATCTCGACTTTCACCAAACTCAGTTTGGCGTCCATGAGAGACATCACTTGATCGCCCAGCCGCCCGAATAACGACGGCAGGCTGTCAATGTCGGCCTGCGTCGCCGGCGGTTGCGCGGTCTGCCGCTCCAAATCTGTCTGCTGCGCGCCGGTCGTCTCCATGCGTCTTTCAGGATATGACATCGCTCAAACCTCCTTCTCTCTATTTCAAGTTTGAGGTTTGAAGTTTGAAGCTGCTACAGCCCTTCACCTCAAACCTCAAACTTGAAACCCTTGTGCTTACCGGCGGCTATTGCGGAGCAGCAAGCCGATCAGGAAACCGGCGGCGGCGGAAACTAAGAGCGCCTGTCCGGGACGCTCGCGCGCATACTGCTTGGCTTCTTCGGCCACCTGACTGAAATCTTTGTTCTGTAAGTCTTTGAATTTATCGCCGACGACGGAGACTTTATCGCTCACATAATCTTTCGCCTGCGTCGCCGCGTCGGCGATCTTCTGACCGTATTCTTGAGCTTGACCGGAGAGGTTGTCCGCCTTGGCTTTCGCCGTGCCGGTCGCTGTGCTGCCGGGCGTTCCGGTAGTCGTTAGACCGGTGCCAGTATCGCGGGTGTCGCGCGTCGTGCCGAGATCGGTCGCGCCGGTTCCGGCGCTGCCCGTCGTTCTGGAAGGGTTGCTCGGATCGTTGCGGTTGATGTTTTGTGACATGTCAATATCTCCTCAATGTAATTTGTAACTTTGAAGTCTCGAGCGCGTCGTGCATGTGCCTGCCGCTCTCTCTGCTTACCAGTTCGTTAAAAGACGAGCAAACAACGTGCCGACGAGCGTGCGGCGGCGGCGACTCGGAAAAGCCGCCATCACAACGCGCTCTACGAGGGACAACGCAAATGCTTTTGTTGTGAAAAGGTACGGGCCAGTATAACGCAAGGTCGGGAAACAATACAGCCGAAAAAGCGAGGATGCAGAACAAAGGACGGGGCGAGCGGGAGAGAGAGCGACGGGGAGAGAAGATCAGATCACACACACTCCCTCCATCTCCCGGTCTCGCTCTCTTCGTCTGCTTGCTGTGCATCTGCTCGTCGATGCGGAGTGGAAACTTGCCGTTTGAAGTTGGAAGAAATCTGGTCGGGCGTGGGTGATTGACCGCCTTTATGAGCCGTGCAGCTATGCGCTTGACAGCGGCTGCGTAATTTTGGTAAGTAAGTGCTTACTTTTACGGAGTAGCCCACAATCGGAGAAAGTCTTGATGAATAGATTGGCAGACAGCACGAAGCCTTATGCGGCCCCGAATGGCGGCGGGCGCATGGCGGGCGAAGAGCGGCGGCAACAGATCGTGCGCGTCGCGATGCGTTTGTTCTCGCAGCGTGGCTTTAGCGGGACGACCACGAAAGAGATCGCGCGCGAGGCAGGCGTCTCGGAGGCGATGGTCTTCAAACACTTTGCGACGAAGGAAGAACTTTTTAACGCGATTCTCGATCACAAAGCGTGCGCGGGCGACATGGGCCATGCGTGCGCGGCGCTGGCCGAAGCTATCGAGCGCGGCGACGACCGCGCTGTGTTCGAGGGACTCGCACAGACGGTGCTTCATTTCCACGAACACGACACGGACTTCGCGCGTCTGCTGCTGCATTCCGCTTTGCAAGGACACGAATTGTTTCAGATGTTCTGGCAGCGCAACGTGCGCGAGACAGCGAACTTCCTCCGCACGTACATCGCCGGGCGGCAACAGGCCGGCGCGTTGCGCGACGTAGAACCAATGATCATCGCGCGGGCGTTCGTCGGCATGGTCGTCTATCACTCGTTAGTCAACGTCCTCTTCGATCCGCAGCGCACGCTGCTCGACATCCCGAACGAGCAGGCCGCGCGCGAATTCACCGAAATTTTATTGCACGGCGTCGTTAAGACGCCTGCCGCCGCGCCCGTCAAAACAAAGTCTTCGCGCAAGGCAAAAACTGTCAGCGTTAAGAGGAAGTAAGAGATCATGAACTTTCGTCAGCCTGTCAGCGTTAAGTCAGCCTATCAGCATTAAGAAGAAATAAAAGATCATGAACTTTCGACAGCAGTTAAAGCTCTCCGTGTTCGCGCTTGTGCTGATTGCACTCTGCTTGTCAGTGGCGTGCAATGGCTCGAACGCCGCTTCTCAGAAAGAAGCCGCCGCGCAGCAGCAAGCGCAGCAACCGCAGATCATCGACGTGACGACTGCCGCAGCGATCACGCGCGAACTCCCGCGCTTTATCGAAGCGACGG